>DATEIF010000474.1:0-18942 GCA_035279205.1 Vineibacter sp. | reverse complement strand
AGCCGGATCTGGCCAGCCGTCGGTTCGATCAGCTTCAGGCACAGCCGCGCCAAGGTGGACTTGCCCGATCCGGACTCGCCGACCAGCCCCAATGTCTCGCCGCGGCGGATCGAGAAGTCGACACCATCGACAGCACGCAGGCTCTTCTTGCTGCGTCCGAACCACGAGCGCGCGACGGGGAACGATTTGGCCAGCCCCGACACGTCGAGAACCGTCTCTGTCTTCTGTGGCGCGTGCGGAATCATGATGCCTGCCGGGTGATCGCGGCGTGATGGCACGCCACGCTGTGGCCCGATGTGCCGTGTGGCCGCAGAACCGGTGCCTCGGTGCGGCAGCGGGCGGTCGCAGCAGCGCAGCGCGGTGCGAAGGCGCAGCCGGTGATGCCGGACCGCAGCGACGGCACGATGCCGGGGATCTCAGCCAACCGCGCGCGCTGTCCCGCGGCGGCTGGCACCAGGTGCGGCCGCGCCGCGAACAGTCCCTGTGTATAGGGATGCAGTGGATGGTCGAAGAGGTCGTCGACCGCGGCGTCTTCAACGACGCGTCCGGCATACATGACGATGACGCGATCGGCGACGTCGCCGACGACACCGAGATCATGCGTCACCAGGACCACTGCCGTGCCCATTTCGTCGCGCAGCTCGCCGATCAGGTCGAGCACCTGGGCCTGAATGGTGACGTCGAGTGCCGTGGTCGGCTCGTCGGCGATCAGCAGGCTGGGCTTGCACGCCATGGCGATGGCGATCATGACGCGCTGCCGCATGCCACCGGAGAGTTCGTGCGGATACTGTTCGAGCCGCCGGGCCGGATCGGGGATCTGGACTCGCTCCAGCAGCGCGGTCACATGCGAACGTGCCGCTGCGCGCGACAGCGGCCGGTGCCGCAACAGGCCCTCGGTCAACTGGCGACCGATCGTCAGTACGGGATTGAGCGACGTCATAGGTTCCTGGAACACCATGCCGATGCGATCGCCGCGTATCCGGCGCATCGCGCTCGCGCTGAGAGTCGTCAGTTCCTGGTCCTGAAAGCGGATGCTGCCGCCGGCAAGGCGTGCCGGCGGCGACGGCAGCAGCCGCAGAATCGACAGGGCCGTCACGCTCTTGCCGCAGCCGGACTCGCCGACGATGGCCAGGGTCTCGCCGGCACCGACCTGAAAGCTGACGTCGTCCACCGCATGGACGACGCCCTCGGGCGTGTCGAAGCGTACGCGCAGCTTATCGACGCGAAGGAGTGGCTCGCTCACGATGGGCTCACTTCACGCGACGGGCGAGGCGGGGGTCCAGCATGTCGCGCAGACCATCGCCCAGCATGTTGACGGCCAGTACCGTGGCTGACAGGCACAGGCCGGGGAACAGCACCAGCTGCGGTGCAATCTGAAACACCGTGCGTCCTTCGGCCATGATGTTGCCCCAGCTCGGGGTGCTCGAGGGCACGCCGGCGCCGATGAAGGAGAGGATCGCTTCCGTGATCATCGCCGAGGCGGCGATGTACGTGCTCTGGACCACCAGCGGGGCGACGGCATTGGGCAGGATGTGGCGGAAGAGCAGGCCGAAAAAGCCGGTGCCCGATGCGGTGGCCGCTTCCACGAAGGTCGCATCGCGCAAGGTGAGCACGACGCCGCGCGCCAGGCGCACCACCCGCGGGACTTCCGCCACCACGATGGCGATGATGACATTGCTGAGGCTGGCGCGGGTGAGCGCCATCAGCGCGATGGCGAGCAGAATGGCCGGGATCGCCATCAGGCCGTCCATGATGCGCATCAGGATGGCGTCGATGGTGCGATCGAAACCGGCCAGCAGGCCCAGAACCATGCCGACGGTGGTGGCCAGCGCGGCCACCGACAGGCCGGTGATGACGGAGACCCGCGCGCCATAGACGGTGCGGCTCCACACGTCGCGCCCCATCATGTCCGTGCCGAACCAGAACTCGGCCGACGGTGGCCGCAGGCGCTTGGCTGGCGACAGCGCGGTCGGATCGAGCGTGGCCAGCCATGGCGCGGCGATCGCCATCAGGCCGACCGCGATCAGGATCACCAGGCCGATCACGACCGTAGGATGCCGGCGCAACGCGGACCGGCGCGCTGGTCTGGTGTCTTCCTTGACGGGAACCGCAATGGCCATCAGGCAAACCGCACGCGCGGATCGAGCCAGGTGTAACTGAGGTCGATCACAAGGTTGATGAGGACGTAGACGCCGGAGAACAGCAGGATGACGCCCTGGATCACCGGAAAGTCGCGGCGCGCGATGGCGTCGACCGTCAACCGCCCAAGGCCGGGGATGGCGAACACGGTTTCGATGACCACGGCGCCGCCGACCAGCAGCGCGATGCCGATGCCGACGACCGTGACGATCGGGACGGAGGCCGCTTTCAGGGCATGAAGCCAGACGACCTCGCGCGGCAGCAGTCCCTTTGCCTTGGCGGTGCGGATGTAGTCCTCGGCCAGCACGTCGAGCAAGGCCGCCCGCGTGGTCCGTGCGATCAGCGCAGCATAGACCAGGGCCAGTGCCAGGCTGGGCAGGATCAGCTTGCTGAGCCACGGGAGAAAGCCTTGCGCCAGCGGCGCATACCCCTGCACCGGAAGCAGCGGCCAGGAGATCGCGAAGCCCAGGATCAGCAGGTAGGCGAGAACGAAGATCGGGATCGAGAAGCCGGCGACGGCGACCAGCATGACCATGCGGTCCGGCAGCCGGCGCGCGAACACGGCAGCCAGGACGCCGGCCGGAATGCCCAGCAGCAGCGCGAAGATGACGGTGACGACAGCCAGCGACAGCGTCGGCCCGATGCGCTGCACGATCAGGCTGGCGACCGGCGTGTTGGTGAAGATGGAAACACCGAGATCGCCGTGAATGATGTTCCAGCTCCAGCGGCCGAACTGGACCAGCAGCGGCTGATCCAGGCCGAGCCGATTGCGGATCTGGGCGATCTGCTCGGTCGTGGCGTTCTCGCCGGCGATGACCGCCGCCGGATCACCCGGGCTGAGGCGTGTCAGAGAGAACACCACCACCGCGACGACAATGACGACGGGGATCGTGGCAACCAGTCGGCGCAGCACGTAGCCCAGCATTCACGGCCCCCGTTGCGTCATCGCTGTGCAGTTGGCGTCTTTATTTCTTGGTCAGATTCCAGAACACGGGAATGCCGCTGGGGACGATGCCATCCACCGATTTGCGGTAGGCGGTGGGGATGATCAGCGTGCCGGTGACGATGTAGGGCACCACGTCGAAGGCGCGGGCTTGCACCTTGTCGGCATAGGCCTTCTGCTCGGCGGGGTCGGTCAGGGTGAGCCACTTGGTGCGCAAGCCTTCCAGCTCGGGGTCGGTGGGCCAGCCATAGGCGGCGTTTTTCGCACCGCCGGCGCGCAGTCCGGTGGCGATCGCCGGCGTCAGCACGTCCATGATGGTGGCGTAGCTGTGGAACAGGCTCCAACCGCCCTGGTCCAGCGGTGCCTGGCTGTTGATCTTGCCGATCGCGGTGCCGAAATCCATGGTCTGCAGGTCGACGTTGAAGCCGGCTTTCTTCAGGTTCTCGGCCGTCACCAGCGCCGGTGCGTGGGAGTAGTGCACATCGGCCGGATCCAGCACGACGACCCGCTCGCCTTTGTAGCCGGCCTCCTTCAGCAGGCGCTTGGCCTTGGCGAAGTCGGCCTGCTTGAGGTTGCCGTCGACGCCGGCCAGGCTTTCATACGGCGTGCCGTTGCAGCCGAAATAGCCCGGACAGGCCTTCACCCAACGGGGATCGGAGGAAATGGCGTTGAGGTAATCCGACTGTCCGATCACCGCCATCAGCGCCTGGCGGACCTTGGGATTGTCCATCGGCGCGTGCAGGTGATTGATGCGGATCGACAGCTGGCTGCCGATGGTGTCGATCGGTCTGACGGTGATGGCGGCATCACGCTCGATGATCGGCACCAGGTCCGGCGCCGGCACTTCCAGCCAGTCGATCTCGCCGGCACCGAGCGCAGCAACCGCGACGGCCGAGTCCGGTACCGACATCCATTCGACACGATCGACCTTCACCACCTTGCCGCCGGACAGGAAGTCGGCCGGCTCGCTGCGCGGCTTGTAGTCGGTGTTCTTGACGTAGACCGCCTTGCCGCCCGGAACCCATTCGGCGCGGACGAACTTGAAGGGCCCTGAGCCGATCGTCTCCTCGATCTGCTTGAAGGGATCGGTGTCCGCCACGCGCTTGGGCATCATGAACAGCGCGTTGTTGCTGGGCTTGGCCAGCGCCTCGAGCACCTGACCGAAGGATTGCTTGAGCGTCAGGCGGAAGCGCTGCGCGTCCAGCACCTCGAGCGTTTCCGTCGACGCCAGTAGCCGGTTGCCCAGTACGTCGCGCGCCGCCCAGCGCCTGATCGAGGCGACACAGTCGTCCGCCGTCACCGGTGTGCCGTCGTGCCAGTTCAGCCCGGGGCGAAGCGTGAACTCCCAGCGCATCTTGTCGGGCGTGACGGTCCAGCTCTCGACCATCTGCGGCTGCGGGCGCAGCTTGGAATCGAGACTGAACAGCTGATCGTAGATCATGTGGCCGTGGTTGCGGGTCACGTAGGCCGTGGTCCACACCGGGTCGACCGAGCGCAGGTCGGCGTGGGGCACGAACCGCAGCACGGTCTGCGCCGCGGCCGGTACCGCGGTGATCGCCAGCGATGCTGCGGCCAGAAGGCCGGCCAAGCCCGAGATCAAGCGGCCGCAGCGGCCTCCAAGACGATCACGCATCGAGAGCCCCATTTTTGGTGTGCATGGACTTTAACGTTATAGTTAAAAATGCGCAATGTAGATTCGTGACGGTTGGAAATTCGAAGTTACATTGACAAAAAGCATTCAAAGTTCCTATAACGTTAAAGGCAAAACGAGCGACAGTGCGCTCATCGCGCCGCTCAGAAGGAGGCCGTGGCCATGAAACAGTTCAGCCTGCAGGACATCGCCAAGCGGTTCTTCGCATCGGTGTTGTCGGACTGCCTCGATCAGGTCGGGCAGACGAGCCAGGCGATGGCACCGCGGATCCGGCCGCTCGACGACGCCCTGGTCATGGTCGGCCGCGCCCGCACGGCGCTGTATGTCGACGTCTATCACGTCGCTCCCGACGAGAATCCCTACGAGCTCGAGATCGGCCTGGTCGACAGCCTGAAGCCCGGTGAGCTGCCGGTGTTCTCCTGCGGTGCCACCGGGCGGATCGCGCCGTGGGGCGAGCTGCTGTCGACGGCCGCCGCCGCGCGCGGTGCGGTCGGCGCCGTGATGGATGGTTGCGTGCGCGACATCCGGGCGATCCGTGACATGCGCTTTCCGGTGTTCCATGGCGGCATCGCGCCGCTGGACAGCAAGGGCCGCGGCAAGGTGATCGCGGTCGACGTGCCGATCGAATGCGGCGGCGTAAAGGTCCACCCGGGCGATCTCGTGTTCGGCGATGCCGATGGCCTGGTGGTGATCCCGCAAGCTGTCGAAGCCGAGGTGCTGGCGCTGGCCGACAAGAAGGTGTCCGGCGAATCCAAGACCCTGGAGGAGCTGAAGGCCGGCCAGAAGCTGGCCGATGTCTTTGCCCGCTACGGCATTCTCTGAGCCTGCAACACGCGCCCGAGCGAGGAACGCCTGCGATGATCGTCGACTGTCATGTCAATGTGTACGAAGACCACCAGATGCTGCCGCTGCATGCCGCGTCGATCGTCAACGCTCGTCCGGGCGAGGTGGCTCCCAAGTCGGATCCCGACACGGTCTATGCGGCGATGAAGGATGTCGACAAGGCCATCATCTTCTCGCTGCGCTACAAGGACTCGGTCGGCATCGACGGTGATGACGAGGTGACGGCACGCGCCGTCGCCAAGTATCCGGACAAGCTGGTGGGTTTCGCCTGTGTCGATCCGCGCATGCCCAACTACATGGACCTGCTGGTCCATGCGACCCAGGACCTGAAGCTGAAGGGCGTCAAATTCGGCCCGATCTACAACGGCGTGTCGCTGCTCGATCCGCGGCTGGTGCCGCTCTACGAGTATCTCCAGCGCCACAACCTGCCGCTGACCATGCACATGGGCACGACCTACGGCCGCCTGGCACCGATCGATTACGGCCGGCCGCTCGATGTCGATACCATCGCGACGCGCTACCCGGACCTGAAGATGATCATGGCCCACATGGCGCATCCCTGGCACGAGGAATGCATCGTGGTGGCGCGCAAGCAGCCCAACGTCTATTGCGAGGTCTCGGCCCTGTTCTATCGGCCGTGGCAGTTCTACAACATCCTGATCGCGGCCCAGGAATACACGATCACCCACCGCAACAAGATCTTCTGGGGCACCGATTTCCCGTTCTCCGGCGTGCAGGAGTCGATCGCCGGGCTGCGCGGCATCAACAGGCAGGTCGAGGGCACCAATCTGCCGCGTGTCGCCGAGGCGACGATGGACTATATCCTCCATTCCAACCCGTTCGAGCATTGGTGGCATGGTGGCTATCCCGGCTCATAAGATACGGCCGTCCCATCGACCGACGGCCGCGTGAGAATGGCGAGCAGACCCCGGAGCATCCCGACCAAGCGCATCACCATCCGTGACGTGGCCGCCGCTGCCGGCGTGACGGCGATGACGGTATCCAACGTCTTGAACCATCGTTCCGGCCAGGTCGGACGCGAGACCCAGGACCGTGTGCTCGAGGTCTGCCGCCAGCTCGGCTACAAGCCGCACGCCAGCGCCCGCCGCCTGCGCACCGACCGGCGCATGGCCGTGGGCATGGTGATCGTCGATCCGTCGCCGAACTACCTGTCCGACCCGTTCATCGCCGCACTCTTCGCCGGCCTGACCGATTGCCTGGGCCCGCAGGGCTACAGCCTGGTCCTGCACGGCACGCACCCCGACAGCATCGGCGCCATTCCCTTGCTGCAGCAGATCGAGACCGACGCGCTGTGCGCCGTCCTGTCCGGCAGCCTCAAGCAGCGCCGGGCCATGGTACGGCGGCTGACGGAAGCGCATCAGCCGCTGGTCCTGCTGCAGGAGGAGCTTGCCCAGCTCACCACCGGCCTTGAGACCACCGACGTCTGTGCCCTGGTCCAGGACGACTACGGCGGCGGCGTCACCATTGCCCAGCATCTGCTGACCGGCCGCTGCAGCCATGTCGTCATGCTGGTGCCCGAGATCGAGTGGTCGGCCATGCTGCGCCGTGAAGCCGGGCTGCGCGGGGTGCTGTCGCGCGCCAGGCCCAAGCGGACGCTGCGCGTCGTGGCATGCGGCGATGAGGGTTACACCGCCACCCTGGCGGCGCTGGCGGCCTATGTTGCACGACACGGCGTGCCCGATACCGTCATCGGCGGCAACGACCAGATGGCAATCGCGGCGATGAAGTTCTTCCTGGCGCGCGGCCTCAAGGCCCCCAAGGATATCCGCATCACGGGCTTCAACGGCTTCGAGGTCTGGCGCTATTCGTCGCCGGAACTCACGACCGTCTTCTCGCCGGCCTATGACATGGGCCGCAATGCCGGCCAGGCGATCCTGGCTCGCCTGCAGGCCGGACGTTTCCCGTTCCGGGAGCAGGTGCTCTCCGTCGAATTCCAGGCCAACGGCTCGTCCTGATCAGCAAGTAGGCGTCCCGGGAGCGCGGGCCTCTGGCCCGCTCATGTGCGAAAGCAAGCTTTCGCCTTGATGCGGGCGGGACGCCCGCGCTCCCAGGGTATGATCGGGACGTTACTCGGCAGCCAGCCGCGTCGGCACCGGCTGGTCGGCGAACAGCGCGGCGCGCGCCTGTTCGTACTCGCGTGTCAGGCGATCGACGACCTCGCCTGCCGGCGGCGCGTCGTAGATCTGGCCCACGCCCTGGCCGGCGCCCCAGATATCGCGCCAGGCCTTGGCCTTGGTGTTGCCGCCGGAGCCGAAGTTCATCTTCGATTTGTCGGCCTCCGGCAGGTTCTCCGGATCGAGCCCGGAGGCGGAGACGCTGCGGCTGAGGTAGTTGCCGTGCACGCCGGTGAAGAGGTTGGTGTAGACGATCTCCTCGCCGGCGCTGTCGATGATGCACTGCTTGTTGGCGTCGGTCGCGTTCGCCTCCTGCGTGGCGATGAAGCGCGTGCCGACATAGGCGAGATCGGCGCCCACCGCCTGCGCCGCCAGCACCGAGGCGCCGTTGGCAATCGAGCCCGACAGCAGGATGCAGCCGTCGTAGAACTGACGCACTTCCGGCACCAGCGCGAACGGCGACAGTCGCCCGGCATGGCCGCCGGCGCCGGCGCACACCAGGATCAGGCCGTCGACGCCGGCCTGCAAAGCGCGCTTGGCGTGCTTGACGTTGATGACGTCGTGGAACACCAGGCCGCCATAGGCATGCGCGACCGGCACCACGTCGTCAGGCGCGCGCAGCGACGTGATCTGCACCGGCACCTTGTACTTGGCGCACAGTTCCACGTCGTGCTGCAGGCGATCGTTGGAGCTGTGCACGATCTGGTTGACGGCGAACGGCGCCACGATCTTGTCGGGATGCTTGTCCTGGTACTCGGCCAGCTCGCTGGTGATGCGCTTCAGCCAGTCCTCGAGCACCGGCGCCGGCCGGGCGTTGAGTGCCGGGAATGATCCGATGATACCCGCCTTGCACTGCTCGATGACGAGGTCGGGATTGGACACGATGAACAACGGTGCCCCGACGACGGGGATACGCAGCTTGCCACGAAGCTTGGCGGGCAGGGCCATGGATCAGCTCTCCGGAGAATAAGACGCTGGCAGATAGTCTACGCTCAGCGATTACGCGACGCAGCCGCAGGGCGACACGGCGACCAGGCTTGATGGCCGCCGCATCGAGATGCGGAACCCCTGGCGATCAGAGCGGCCCGGGACGCCAGTTGCCGTGGAAGCCGGCGGGGACACGATGCGACAGGTGCGCCACCGCCACCGGTCCGGCCTCGACGTCGGTCGCATCAAGGACAGCCAGATCGCTGCGGTTCTCGGCGCCGCGGTAGACGACGGTCAGCAGCCAGCCGTCGCCCTCGGGGGCATTGTCGCTGCGCGGCACGAAGATCGGCTCGCCGGCGACATCGGTGGGCCCTGGATCCCAGAGCCGGCTGCGGCCGTTGGCGAGATCGATATGAACAATGCCGTTGCGCGCCGCGCGCGGATTCTTCGGATCGGTCACGACACCGCCCTGGATGTAGCCGTGGCGGTAGGACGACATCGCGAAGCGCTCGTCGAAGCGCGGAAACTCGCCGACATGGTCGTCGAGCTGCTCTTCCTTGAACGTGTCGGTGTTGCCGGCGAGATCGAACGTCCAGCGCACCAGGGTGGCGGTGGGCGGCGTGGCGCTCGACGGGCTGCCGTCGGGCCGTGGGAACAGCGGCGCCACCGGATACTTCATCATGTCGCAGACGACCTTGCCGTCATCGGTGTCGAACGCGTTCATGGGATGGAAGACGTAGCAGGGATCGCCCGTGAACCAGCGGATGTCCGTCGACACGTCGCCATCGCGCGCCATGATGCCGATATGCGAGCCCTTGTCCGGTTCCCAGGCGTAGGGTGGCGCGCCCTTCATGGCGCGTTCCATCGAGCCGGTGAGCGGGAAGATGGGGAAGATCACGTGACGGCGCGTAACGACGAAGTCATGCACCATGCTGGGATAGGGGCCCTGAAAGAAGTCGCAACGCTGCATGCGGCCATTGCCGTCCACCACCTGATAGCTGAGATCCGCGGTGAAGCGACCCTTGGCGGCGTAGCCGAACTGCACCATCTCACCGGTGACGGGGTCGATCTTGGGGTGCGCCGTGACGGGTCCCGAAAGCTTGCCGTCGTACGTGTGATAGCCCTTCGAGGCGAGGCTGCCAGGGTCCATCTCGTAGGGCGCGTGCGCTTCCTCCAGCGCCAGCAGCCGGCCGCCATGCCAGACGATGTTGGTGTTGGCGCTGGTGGAGTTCAGCGCCATGACCCGCGGGTCGCTGTAGCGCGGATTGCCGAATGATCCCGACAGGCCTTCGCCCTCGGCGTTCTCCAGCTGCCACTTGGGCGTGCGGACCCACCGGTTGAGATATGACGCGCGCCCGTTCTGGATGTGGAAGGCGTGCACCATGCCGTCGCCGCTGAACCAGTGATAGGGCCCGCGCGGCGCGAACTGCGGGTTGGGGCCGTTGCGGTACAGCGAGCCGCACAGATCCTTCGGCATCTCGCCGGTGATCGGCAGGTGGTTCGCATCGCATTCCATGTGCAGCGGCGCGAAATAGCCCTGCAGGAACGGGTTGTCGGTCGGAAACGCCTTGGCCATGCGGCCCTCCCAGGTTCAGACGCGGTTTGATTTTTAAGGGTAACGCTGTGTATTTATAAGACCCTATGTAATTTCTGCGCGCCGCGCAAGGGCGATTTCAGGCGGGCGGTGGGGTCAATCGGCGGCGGATGGCGATGCCGTCAGCGTCGCCGGCGCTGGTTCGTCATGCCGGCGAAAGGCCGCGTGGCCCATGACGCCGGCCAGGAAGATGAACAGCCCGCAGCCCAGCACGGTGACGGTGACGCCCAGGACATCGAACAGCCAGGTCGCGGCGAGGCTGGCCACCAGCTGGGAGCCTGCCATGATGGCCAACCGCAGTCGCCAGACGCGTGCGATGTCGGCGCCGTCGAACACCATCTGCGTGCGTGTGATCAGGGGAATGAAGAACAGCGGCCCGCCGCTGCCGGCGATGACGGCGGCCAGCATCATGGCCGGCAGCAGCCAGCCGGTGGGAATGACCCAGGTCGCCAGCGCGATCAGAATGAACCCGCCGCCCATGGCGACGTAGCCCAGATACATGGTGGACAGCGGTCGGCGCAGCAGGATGTTGCCGACGACAAGGTTGGCACACAGATCACCCAGACCGTACGAGCCCATGACCAGGCCATAGGCCGCCAGATCCTGCACGCCGAGGAAGGTCGGCTGGTACGTCTTCACCATCAACGCGATGCCCAGCAGCAGCGTCACCATCCAGGGTCCGTTCACGGCGGCGTTGCTGAGGACCAGTATGGCCATGACGCGATTGCGGCGCAGCAGGCGGAAGCCGGCCGTCAGGCCGTCGAGCGCGCCCGTCCAGCCGCTGCGTGCCGGCGACGCCTGTTGACTAGGTGTGCGCAGGCGTGTCCGCACCGCGTAGATCGTCGCCGCAGCCGAGAGAAAGCCACAGGCCGTGACCGACAGAAAATGGATCACCGGGATGAACTGGACCAGGATGGCGGCCGCGGCCGGGCCCGCAAGTCGCGCCAGCCGCCAGGTCGCGTCGAACAGGCCGTTGATCGACTGCAGCATGGTGCGGTCCTTGACCAGGACCGGCACGGTCGACTGCAGCGCGGGCGCAAAGAAGGTGCGCAGCCCGGCGATGCCGACCGCCGTGATCATCAGCGAGGCCAGCGACACGCCCGATACGTAAGCGACGGCGACCGGCAGCAGCACCACCAGGGCGGCCAGGATGTTGACCATCACCATCGTGCGCTCGGGGCGCCAGCGATCGGCCACGGCGCCGCTGGTCAGGCCGACCACCAGCATGGTGGCGTACTGCGCCGCCGTCAGCAGGCCGGCCAGGTTACCGGCGATGTCGACCGCGAGCCAGATGGCAGCGACGCGGAACAGATCCTCGCCGATGGTCGAGGCCGTGAGTCCGCACCAGACGGTCGCGATGGCCCGATCCTTCAGGGGCCGGAAGACAGGAAGCATGACGCCGGCATCTCACCCGATCTGCCGTCAGGCGAGTAGGCCGCTTATTGAAATGCTGTGTTGCAGACGATCGCGAGACTGATTCGTGTTACGGATTCAGGCGTTTCTCCAGCACCACTTCATAGTCGTCGAATCCGAAGCGCGCGTACGCGCGAACGGCCGGCGTGTTCGCCGTCAGCGACCCGATACGCATGCGCCGCAAGCCTGCCGCGCGGAAATAACGCTCGGCTTCGCCCAGAAGACGACCCGCAAACCGCTGTCCGCGCTCGTGTTCAGCGACAAAGAGATCTGACACGTAGCCGAACACATTTGAGTCATCGGTCTCGGCGGCATTGTCAGCGCGGACGGTTCGAAAGGCGATGCAAGCCAGCGGAACCTCGCCGCGCATCGCAATCAGAATCGCACCGCCGTGCTCAGCGATCGCCGCCTCGACTTGCGTCAGATAGGCATCACCACAGGCGACGCCAGGGCGACGCGAATCGTGCAGCGTACGCTCGTGATCATTGATGGCAGCCATGGCGCCGATCAGCCAGGGCCGGTCGGCCGCCGTCGCGGGCCTGATTGTCACATCGCTCATCGCAGCCAGATTCCGGCGTCCTTGGATCGGTAGCCGAGGGCGCGATAGGTGGCGTCGACCAGCGCCTGGCCGCGCGCGTTCAGCAGCAGGCCCGGTCCCATCTTGCTCATGGTGTAGCCGAACGACAGGCCGCATGCCGGATCGGCGAACCCCAGCGAACCGCCGGCACCGACATGGCCGAACGCCTGCGGCCCGAGAATGGCGCTGTCGCAATCCTCGCCCCACAGGGTGGCCGCCATGCTGCGCTTGCGGTTGTCCATCGACTTCATGAAGCCCAGCGCGAAGCGCGTCGGGATGTAGAGCGTCGCATCGAAGTGCGTCGCCATCGAGACCTCGCCCATGCGCGCCAGAGTCGTCGCATCGACCAATGTCACGCCATTCAACGTGCCGCCGTTGGCCAGCGGCGCATACATGCCGGCGAGTCCGCGGGCGTTGGTGATGCCGTTGGCGGCGCCGATCTCGGCGGCATGGCTTTCGCGACTGTTGGCGCCGCCCGTGCGCCAGCGGCCGGTGTTGAAGAAGAACAGCGACGGGATCGATTTCGGCTCCGTGGCCAACGCCGTCATGAACGGGGTCTTGGCCTCTTTGGCGGCATACACATAAGGGATCATCGGCGCCACGCGCGGCTCGATCTCTTCAGGCAGGCCGATCCAGAAATCGAGACCCAGCGGCTTGGCGATCTCGTCACGGAAGAATGTGCCCAGCGACTTGCCGGAAACGCGCCGCACCATCTCGCCCACCGTCCAACCGAAGGTGAAGCCGTGGTAGCCGTTGCGGATGCCAGGCTCCCAGAACGGCACCTCGGCCGCCAGGCGCTCGGTCATGTAGGTCCAATCGTAGGGACCATCGGGTTTTACCGCCTCGCGCAGCGCTGGCACGGCGGACGAATGGTCCAGCATCATGCGCGTGGTGACGCGCTCCTTGCCCTGCTGAGCGAACTCGGGCCAGACCGCGGCGACCGGCGCATCGATGTCGAGCTGCCCGCGGCTGGCCAGCACGTGGGCGCACAACGCCGTGGCGCCCTTGGTGCAGGAAAAGACGACCGACACGGTGTCGCGGTCCCAGGCCCGACCGGTCTTGCTGTCGGCAACGCCGCCCCACAGATCGACCTTGGTCTCACCGCCGGCCGTGACGCACACCGATCCGCCGAGCTCGCCGCGGCTGCGGAAGTTCTCGATGAACTGCTGCGCCACCGGCTCGAAGCCGGACGCGACTTGGCCTTCGATGGCGACACCGTCGCCGACCGTCTCCTTGATCGCCGTGGTCATGACGCCTTGCCTCCCAGAACGCGCAACAGGAACCGGGCGCAGAGCTGCAGGCCGGTCTGATCGATGCCGTGCCCCACGCCACGCGCAACGTAGGATTCGACCGGCACGCCGCACGCCTTCAATGCCTTTTCCGTACGATCCATCAGCTGCACGGGAATCAGTTCATCGGCATCGCCGTGCACCAGCAGGACCGGCGGGCGCGAGCGGATCTCGTCCTTGAGCGTGTCGCCGCCGGCCAGTACGCCGGAGAAGCCAACGATGCCGGCCACCGGGCGCTCACGGCGCAGGCCGACATGCAGTGACATCATCGTGCCCTGCGAGAAGCCGACCAGCGCCGTGTCGGCTTCGGTGAGGCCATATTTCTGCAGCATCGAATCGAGAAAGGCCTCGGCGAACGGTGCGGCGCCGCGCGTGCCGGCGGCCATCAGCTGCGGATCGAGCTGGGAAATGCCGAACCACTGATAGCCGAACGGGTTGCCGTCGCAGGGGTAGGGCGCGTTGGGTGCGTGGAACACTGCATCCGGCAGCAGCGGTGACAGCGGTTCCGCCAGCCCGATCAGGTCATTGCCGTCGGCGCCGTAGCCGTGCAGCAGGATGATCAGCTTCTTGGGCGGCAGGCCGGAAGCCGGCGGATGCGAGGGGCCTTCGAGTTCGAACATCGTACCTCTCAGGAGCGGTTTGCCGGTCGTGGTGTTGCCCGCTTCAGCTTCTTGCGCCGGCTGGCGGCAACCGTGCGCTTCTTGGCGGCCGCTTTCTTGACTGCCACGGGCTCGGCTGCGGCACGCGCGGCCGCTTGCGCCAGGCGGGCCGCCTTGCGCTCTTCCTTGGCCAGCCGTTCCGCCTCGCGCCGGGCCTGGGCGGCAGGGCTGCTGCTGAAATCCGGCATGTTGCGGCGGAAGTGCCACAGGAACAGCGCCGCCACTGTGCGCCAGGGCCGCCACGGCTTGCTGAGCTTCAGCAGCCGCTCCGGCTCCGGCCGCTGCCGCAGTTTCAACAGATGCTGCGCCGCGACGATCAGGCCGAGATCGTTGATCGGCATCACGTCGGGGCGGCCCAGCGCGAACATCATGTAGATCTCGGCCGTCCATGGGCCGATGCCCTTGGCCTGCGTCAGTGTCGCGACCAGCGTCTGGTCGTCGAGCGTGGGCAGGTCCTCGAAGACGATGCGGCGCTCCACGGTGTCGAGCGCCAGCGATCGTGCGAACTTCACCTTGTTGTTGCTCAGCCCGCAGGCACGCAGCTCTTCGTCCGACAGGCGCAGCAGGTTCTCCGGCGTCACCGGGTCGACCGCCGTGGCGACGCGGTCCCAGATGCTGCGGGCGGCGAAGACCGATACCTGCTGGCCGATGATCGAGCGCAAGAGCGCGCTGAACCCTTCCTCGGCGGTGCGCAGCGGCGGATCGCCATAGACCGCACGGGCCTCGGCAAAGCGCGGATCGAGCTGCGCCAGGTAGTCCATGCCTTCGCGAAGGCGCGCTTCGTCGAGACGGAATGGAATGCTCATGGCTGGGCACATAGCATGCGGGGGCACACGATGCTAATAGGGCAGCACGTGTCATGAGCGTTCCCCTCATCACCCGCTTCGCACCCAGTCCGACGGGGTATCTGCACCTCGGGCACGCTTTTTCGGCGCTGACGGCCTGGCGTCGGGCGCGCCACGACGGCGGGCGGTTCCTGCTGCGGATCGAGGACATCGATATCCGCCGCTGCAAGGCCGAATTCGAGACGGCGATCCTCGAGGATCTCGCCTGGCTTGGCCTCGACTGGGACGGCGATGTGCGTCGCCAGTCCGAGCACTTTGCCGACTATGGTGCCGCGCTCGATCGCCTCCAGGCGATGGGCGCGATCTTTCCCTGCTTCTGCACCCGCGCCGACATTGCGCGCGAGATCGCGGCGGCACAGAGCGCACCACATGGGCCGGACGGGCCGCTCTATCCCGGTACATGCCGCGCGCTGTCACCCGCCGAGCGGCACGCGCGCGTGACGGCGGGTGTCGAATTCGCACTGCGGCTGGACCACGCCAAGGCTGCCGCGATGGCCGGTCCCTACCGGTTCTTCGAGGAAAGTCGTGGCTGGGTCGACGGCGATCCGGCGTTGCACGGCGATGTGGTGCTGGCGCGCAAGGACACGCCGACCAGCTACCATCTCGCCGTGACGGTCGATGACCACCTGCAGGGGGTCACGCTGGTATCGCGCGGCGAGGACCTTTTGCCCGCCACGCACGTGCACGGTCTGTTGCAGACGCTGCTGGGCTACGCGACGCCGCATTACACGCACCATCGTCTGCTGACCGATGCGCAGGGACGGCGCTACGCCAAGCGCGATCAGGCACAGACCCTGCGCGCGTTGCGGAAGAGCGGCACGACGCCTGCGGAGGTGCGCCGGCGCGTGGGGTTCGAGTAGCTCATCGTCCTCCCCAGCTTCGCTGGGGAGGTGCCCCGAAGGGGCGGAGGGGCGACGACGTGGTCTTAGCAACTGAGACCACGTGGGCTCCCCCTCCGGCCTTCGGCCACCTCCCCCAACTGCGTTGGGGGAGGGTATCGTCTACCCAGCCGCCATCGGCGGCGGTGCGATCGGCGACGTTTCCTCGAACGCGTAGGCGGCGCGCAGCACGCGGGCGTCGGCGTAATGCGCACCGACGATCTGCAGGCCGATCGGCAGGCCCGCCTTGGTGGTGCCGCAAGGGATGGTCGCGGCAGGGTGGCGCGTCAGGTTGAACGTCAGCGTGAACGGCGTCCACCCGATATCGAGGCCATCGCCGCCCCACGCCGCCGGCTCACCGACGTTGAACGCCGGCATCGGCATCGTCGGGGTCAGCAGCAGGTCGTAGTCCTCGAAGAACTGGTTGAAGAGGGCGCCCAGCTGCACGCGCTGCTGGCCGGCGCGCAGGAACGCCTCCAGCGAATGCCGGCCGCCATGCTCGGCGGCGCGCAACAGGCCGGGATCCATCTGGGCCTGTCGCTCGGGCGGGAAGCCTTTGATCAGCAGGCTGAAGTTGCTGGTCCAGTGGACGTTCTCGATGTCGCGGGGATCGAGGCCGTTCAGCTTGGGGCTCGCCTCGACCACCTTGGCGCCCAGCTTCTTGAAGGCCTTGGCGGCATTGGCCACCGATTGCGCAACCTCGGGATCGATCTTGTCCTTCTCGACAAATCCCAGATCGGGCGAATAGGCGATGCGCAGGCCCTTGACGCCCTTCTCCAGGCCCTTGAGGTAATCCTCGGTGTCGGTGGGAATCGAATACCAGTCGCGCGGATCGGGACGCGCAATGACGTTCATCATCAGCGCCGCATCGCGCACGGTGCGCGTCATCGGTCCGGCGTTGGAGAGCGTGCCCTGGGTTGACGGCGGATAGAGCGGCACGCGCGCGAAGGTCGGCTTCAGCCCGAACAGGCCGGTGAAGCTGCACGGGATGCGCACCGAGCCGGCGCCATCGGTGCCGATCGCGATGTTGCCGATGCCCACGGCCGCCGCCGCGGTGCCGCCGCCCGACGAGCCGCCCGGCGTCTTGTGGATGTCCCACGGATTGCGCGTGAGGCCGAACAGCTTGGAGTCGGTCACGCCCTTCCAGCCGTATTCAGGCGACGTCGTCTTGCCCAGCAGGACCGTTCCGGCCTCGCGCAGGCGCGCCGCCGCCGGCGCGTCGGTGTCCCACGGGCCGTCGGGCCCGATGGCGGCGCTGCCCATGCGTGTGGGCATGCCGCGTGTCTGCACCATGTCCTTGATGGTGGTCGGCACGCCGTCGAGCGGACCGAGCGGCTTGCCCTTGCTCCAGCGCTTCTCCGACGCGCGCGCCTGCTTCAGGGCACTGTCGGCGTCGACATGCTGCATGCAGTTCAGCACCGGATGGAATTTCTTGATGCGGGCCAATGCCGCCTTGGTCGCCTCCACGGGCGATGCCTTGCGCTTCTTGAACAACCGCGCCAGCGCGTGCGCCGGCATCATCGCGAGATCGTCAGCCATGCTCGGTTCCTGGTGTCCTTATTTCGCCGGCAGGGCCGGCACCTTCAGGGGCGCGACCTGCTGGTAGTGGTGGGCGGCGCGCAGCACCAGCGCGTCGCGATAGTGGCCTGATGTGATCATCAGGCCGACCGGAAGGCCCGCGCGCGTGAGCCCGCAGGGCACACTGGCCGACGGGTGGCGCGACAGATTGAAATGGTACGTATAGGGCGACCAGCGCTGGTTGGGCGTACCGTCGGCGAGATCCGGCGCCATCCGGCCGGTGTCGAACGCCGGCACGGCCACCGTCGGGCACAGCAGCAGATCGTACTGGGCGAAGAAGCGGTTCCAGCCCAGCGACAGGGTACGGCGGTCCGCCATCGCGGCCACCAGGTCGCCGGTGGCGTACTTAGCGCCGTCCCGCGCCATGGCCAGCAGCGTCGGGTCGAGCAGCGTGTGGCGCTCCGGCGGGAACATCTGCAGGACGCGCTGGACGAAGCACAGCCAGTGGGTGACGAAGGTCTTGCGGCCGTCGACACCGCCGAGATCGGGGTTGACCTCCTCGACCTCGCAGCCGAGCTTCTGGAACGTCCTTGCCGCCTTGGTCACCAGCGCGCCGACCTCGGGATCGAGCTCGTGGTCGCCGAACTTCAGCACCAGGCCGATCTTCAGCTTCTTCACCTTGCCGTCGATCTTCTTGACGTAGTCGATATCGTCGGGCGGCAGGGCGCTGGGGTCGCGCACGTCAGGCTCGGCAATGACGTTCATCATCAGCGCACTGTCCTCGACCGTGCGCGTCATCGGGCCGGTGTTGGAGAGATCGCCGTTGACGCTGGGCGGCCAGGCCGCGACCCGGCCGAAGGTCGGCTTGTGGCCGACAATGCCGCAGAAGCTTGCCGGCAGGCGGATCGAGCCGCCGCCGTCGGTGCCGATCGCCAGCGGCCCCAGCCGCGCCGCGACGGCAGCCGCAGCGCCGCCCGACGAGCCGCCCGAGGTCTTGTCGAGGTTCCATGGATTGCGCGTGATGCCGCGCAGTGGGCTCTCCGTGATGCCCTTGTGTCCGAATTCCGGTGACGTCGATTGCGCGAAGATCACGGCGCCGGCCTCGCGCAGGCGCTGGACCGACGGCGCGTCACCTTCCCAGGGCTGATGCGCGTCGACGGCTTTCGACCCCATCAGGGTCGGCCATCCCTTCACGCGGACCAGTTCCTTGACCGAGACGGGAACGCCGTCCAGCGGCGACAGCGCTTCGCCCTTCTTCCAGCGCCTTTCAGACGCCGCCGCGTCTTTCAAGGCCGGTTCGGCATCGATCAGGCTGAGCGCGTTGAGCACGGGGTTGACCGTGTCGGCGCGCGCCAGGATCGCTTTCAGCGCCTCGACGGGCGAGGCCTTGCCTTTGCGATAGAGCGCCGACAGCTCCGTTGCCGTGGCCTGGGTGAGATCGGATTTCAACGAGCGCTCCTTCCACATCTCTTCTCCCTGGGAGCGCGGGCGTCCCGCCCGCTCACGTCTCGGCGCTGCGCGCCGATGCGGG
>DATEIF010000473.1:0-3614 GCA_035279205.1 Vineibacter sp. | reverse complement strand
ATGAAAAGAACAAGCCAAATTCCTGCCGTCACTCTCGTCAAAGTGACTCGGCAGCGCTACAGGCAGATGTCTTCAGGCGGTGGTTTGAGAAGCGAAATGCACAGAGATCAGCGCTTGGCGCTGACCTCACGGCAAGTGTGCAGGATCACGTCGCCGTCCAGGACCGGCGCGGCGATCTTGAAGAAGGCGGCGACGGCGTCGGAGCCGTTGTGCCGGTCCATCGCGGCCTCATCGGTGAACCGTTCGTAGGTGGTGAACACCGTCGGATCATCGCGTCCCTGCGCAACAAAGAAGTCGACGGTGTCCGGTTCGTTGCGGGCGACATGGGCAGCCACGGCGAGCAGGGCCTGATGCAGCGTCGCTTCGGCGCCCTTGCGGGCCCTCAGGATGGCGGTGATGGTGATCATGGCTGGGACTCCTGAGTGCGCTGTCATCCCGAGCCGAAGGCGAGGGATCCAGGGTGGGGCCCGGGATCCCTCGTGTCGCTCGTATGACAGGCGGCGAGGCTCGCTACGCCACCACCTTCTTCCAGTCGTGGCTCGTCTCGTAGGCGTCGGCGGCGCGATAGATCGTCGACTCGTTCCAGTGCTTGCCGATCAGCATCAGGCCGGCGGGCAGGCCATCGCTCATGCCGCAGGGAATGGTGATCGCCGGATGGCCGGTGACATCGAACGGCGCCGTGTTGGGCAGCATCTCGAAGGCGCGATTGATGATGTCCATGCGCGGCGCGCCCGGCTCGGGAATCTTCGTGGCGCGCAGCGGCAGGGTCGGCATCAGCAGCAGGTCGTACTTGGCCAGCGCCGTGTCGTAGGCGGCCACCAGCTTGCGCGCCAGGTTCTGCGCCTTGGCGTAGTAGTGGCCGCGATACTTGTTGAGCGCGTACTGCCCGAACAGGATGGTGGTCTTCAGCGTGTCGGACAGCTCATCGGCGCGCGACTTCCAGGCCGAGTGCGCATCGACCAGGCTGGTCACGTACAGACCCTTCCAGTTGAAGCCGTGGCTGTTGCCGTTCATCATCTGGACCGTGGCGCCTTCGCTGGCGATCGCCGACCACACCGCCATGCCCGTGAGATGCCAGGGGATCGAGATTTCCTCGACCGTGGCGCCCAGCTCCTTGAAGCGGGTGGCGCCCTTGCGCACCAGGTCGTCGACGACCTTCTCCGACTGCGGATGGCCGAAGCCTTCCTTGACCACGCCGATCTTCATGCCGGCGACGCTGCCGCCCAACGCCTTGGTATAGGTGTCGGTGGTGCAGCCCATCTGGCGCGGATCGAGCCCATCGGGACCGGCTAGCACCTCGAGCATCAGGGCGTTGTCGGCGACGTTGGCCGTCATCGGGCCGGTGTGGTCGATGGTGAGCTCGATCGGCATGACGCCGGTGTAGGGCACCAGGCCCCAGGTCGGCTTCAGCCCGACGATGCCGCAATACGCCGACGGCATGCGGATCGAGCCGCCCTGGTCGCCGCCGATCGCCATGTCGGCCTCGCCGGTAACGATCACGGCACCGCTGCCGGACGAGGAGCCGCCGGCCGAGTAGCCGTACTTCCGCGGGTTGTGGACCGGGCCGGCGGCGCTGGTATGGCTGCCGCCGGAGAAGCAGAAATATTCGCAATGCACCTTGCCGACCACGGTGGCGCCGGCATCCAGCACGCGCGTCACGACGGTGGCGTCGACATCCGGCACGTAGCCTTCCAAGGTCGAGGCGCCGTTCATCATCGGCAGGCCGGCGACGCAGACATTGTCCTTCAGCGCCACGCGCTTGCCCGCGAGCTTGCCCGACGGCGCGCCCTTGATCTCGGACTTCACGTACCAGAGATTGTACTTGTTCTCCTCGCCCTCGGGCCGATAGCCCGGCGTGCGCGGATACTTCACGACCGGCAAATTGTCCGGCAACGTCTCCAGCAGGTTGTAGGCGGCGACGCTGCCGGCCATCGTTTCCTGGAAGAAGGCGATATCGGCCTCCGAAAGATTCATCCCGAGCTGCTTGCCTACGGCGCTGAGCTCGGCCGCTGTCGGCATCTTGACGCTTCCCATGGCAGTCCCTCGCTTCTTGGCCCTCTCCCCGCGAAGGCGGGGAGAGGAAGGGGCCCATCGCGCCAGCGATGGGAAGGTGAGGGGCTTTCGACACCTCGGTCGGCGGCAGAAGCCCCTCATCCGACCGCCGCTGCGCGGCGGCCACCTTCTCCCCGCCTGCGCGGGGAGAAGGGAACTACGTCGCTTCCATGCCGACGAACTCGGCGATCAGCGCCGGATCGCCCAGGCGTTCGGGCGCAACCTCGCCGGTGATGCGGCCCTTCTGAATGATCAGCACGCGATCGGCCAGGCGGCGGATGAAATCCTGGTTTTGCTCGACGAGCATGATGGTGAGCCCGCTTTTGCTCTTGAGGCGCAGCAGGATATCGATGATCTCTTCGATGATCGACGGCTGAATGCCTTCGGTCGGTTCATCGAGCAGCATCATCCTGGGCTGTCCGCATAGGCAGCGCGCCAGCGCCAGGATCTGCTGCTCGCCGCCCGACAGCACGCCGCCGGCGCGGCCGAGGATCGGCTTCAGGCGCGGCAGGTCCTCGATCACCGCGTCAATGACATCGTCGGCGAGACCGGCACCGGCGGCGCCCATGCGCAGATTGTCCAGCACCGACAGGCCGGGAAAGATCTGGCGGCCCTGCGGTACGTAGCGCAACCCGCGCCGGGCGCGGATGTGGGTCGGTGCCCGCGTGATGTCGGTGCCGGCGAACTCGATGCGGCCGGCCGTGGCGGGCAGCTGGCCGACCAGGGTCTTGAGCAGGGTGCTCTTGCCCATGCCGTTGTGGCCCAGCACGCCCACGAAGGCGCCATCGTCCACCGCGACGTCGATGCCCATGACGACCGGGATCTTCTGATAGCCCGAGGCGAGACCGGTGACGCGCAGCATTTAATCCTCCCCACCGCATAGGGGAGGGGAGTTCTCGTGATGCCAGTTCATCCTGCGCATCATGCCGCCTGCTTGCCGAGATAGACATCGCGCACGCGCGCATCGACCAGGATGTCGGCGACATCGCCCTCGACCAGGATGGCGCCCTGGTGGAACACGGTCACCGTCTTGGCGACGCGGCGGATGAACTGCATGTCGTGCTCGACCACGACCAGCGCGTGGCGCTGGTTGAGGGTCTTGATGAGGTCGACCAGGCGATCGACCTCGTCGTCGGTCATGCCGGCGGCCGGCTCGTCGAGCAGGATCAGGTCGGGTTCGGGCGCCACCACCATGGCGAGCTCGACGAGCTGGCGCTGGCCGTGCGCCAGCTGACCGACGATGCGATGGGCGATGGCGCCGATGCCGACCTGCTGGATCGCCGCGTCGGTCTTTTGCTCGGCCAGGCGCCCCGGGTTGGTGCGCGCCGCGGCGAGCCACACATTGTCGCGCACGGACAGCCCGTCGAAGACGCTGGGCACCTGGGTCTTGATGCCGACACCGCGGCGGGCAATCACATGACTGTCGCTGCCGGCGATGCTGTGGCCGCGGAGCGATACGTCACCGCTGCTG
The DNA here is from genome assembly GCA_035279205.1 of Vineibacter sp. Taxonomy (GTDB): domain Bacteria; phylum Pseudomonadota; class Alphaproteobacteria; order Reyranellales; family Reyranellaceae; genus Vineibacter. Next base: position 91 of record DATEIF010000473.1, on the reverse strand, counting down.
GGCCGCAGCTGGCCGGTGAGGCACTTGAAGAACGTGCTCTTGCCGGCGCCGTTGGGCCCGATCAGGCAGCGCAGCTCGGCTTCCTGCAGGC
>DATEIF010000472.1:0-2924 GCA_035279205.1 Vineibacter sp. | reverse complement strand
GGGCCGCAACATGCGCAGGAACGCCTCGCCGACCTCGATGTTGCCGGCGACGGGCCGCGCCTTGATCATGGCGGCGCGCTCCCAGTTCTGTCCGACGCTCTCGTAGTAGGTCTCGGCGGCGATGGTCGAGATGGCAAGCGGTGTCGAGCCGGGGTCGGGTCGCAGCCGCAGGTCGGTGCGAAACACGTAGCCGTCGGCTGTGATCTCGCTCATGGCGCCGACCAGGGCCCGGGTGGCGCGCACCATCTTGGCGCCCAGACCGTCATCGCCGGCCACCGCCGGCAGCTCGCGGTCGTAGAGCACGATCAGGTCGATGTCGCTGGAGTAGTTCAGTTCGCCGGCGCCCAGCTTGCCCATGCCCAGCACGGTCAGCCCGGCGGCAGTCGGCGCGCCACCCAGCCGCAGCTGCCCCATGGCGTCCAGGTCAAGCAGTGCCCGGTCCGTCGCGTATTGCAGGGCCCGCTCGGCGAAACGCGACAGCGTGCCGGTGACCTCGGCCAGCGGCCAGACGCCGGTGATGTCGGCCAGAGCGGTGACCAGGGCGATGCGGCGCTTGGCTTGTCGCAGGCTGGTGCGCAGCGACAAGGTGTCGCTGGTCTGCGCTTGCATGCCCTCAAGGGCGGCAGCAATCGCGGCATCGGGCCCCTGGCGCCATAGAAGCGCCGTGAAAACCGGGTCAGATAGAGCCAGCTCGGACAGAAACGGGCTGTTGCCGAACAGCGTGTCGAGCAAAGCTGCGCCCTGGCCGTCAGCCTCCATGTCGCGGGCGACACCGGGGTCGGCACAGCGCTCGCCGCGCTCGCGCCAGCGCTCACGGTAGGTTCGTCGGCGCTCGCCGTCATGGGGGCGGGGGAGGGCGGCGGCAGGCCAGGGGAATGTCATCGACAACGCAGACAGTCTATGGTGCGTGAAGTGTATCACCGTGTGCGCGTCCCGGGCGCACCGCGTCAAGGTTTGCCCAAGAGTATGATCGCAACGACTTCAAGCTTGGAAGGGGCACCGCGGCATCGCGGGCGTGCAAATAGGCACCCCGGGCGCTTGCGATTCAGCCTTTCGCCATCACCCTATCGGCGTTCGCCGCGCGTTCGGCGGCCGCCGGCATGACGCACGTTCGCTTCGCCTTTCGCCTGCTGCGCTGGATCGGCGCCGCCGTGATCGGCGTCGCCGTGATCGCCGTCTTGCTGCTGTGGCGCCTGTCGATGGGGCCGCTCGAACTGCCGTTCGCCCGTTCCTATGCCAACCGGTCCTTTGACACGTCGGAGGGGCGCATGGCGCTGGAGGCGCGCCGGGTGTCGCTGGTCTGGGGCGGCTGGCAGGAGCCGGTGCAAATCGTGCTCGGCGATATCGCGGCAACCGACTCCAAGGGCGTGCGGGTGGCGACCGTGCCGGCCGTGGTGATCAACCTCAATCTGCGGGCCCTGGCCGGCGGCATGCTGCAGCCGACGGAAATCGACATCGACAATGTGCGGCTGGACGTCGTGATCAGCCGCGAGGGCCTGATCGAGACGTTCCTGCCGCAGGATGAGGAGGCATCATCCTCCCGCATGCTGCCGGTGCTGCTCGAGCAGCTCCTGCGCGAGCCGGATCCCAAGCATCCCCTGGGCCTGCTGAACCAGGTACGCATCGGTTCGGCCCGTCTGCGCATCGACGACAAGACCACCGGGTTCGTCTGGGACGCGCCGGCGGCGCGTGGCGTGATGGTGCGCGACCAGGCGGGCGTGCGCATGCAGGGCGCGCTGACCGTGCAGGCCGGCGGTCACACGGCCGAGTTCCAGCTGCAGGCCCTGTACGGCCGCTCGCGCGAGCAGCTCGACATCAGCCTGCGCGGCCAGAATCTGCGGTTGTCCACGTTCGCCACCGCGGCACCCCAGCTGGCGCCTCTGGCCGACCTCGACCTGCCGATGGAAGGCGTCATTCACGTGGCGGCATCGGGCAGCGGCGAAATCCGCAACGTCAGCCTGGATCTTTACGGTGGAGCCGGCCGCATCGGTATCCCGGGGGTGTTGAGCCCGGCGCGGGAGGTCGACAAGGTGGCCATGCGGCTGTCCTTCACCCCGGCCGAGAACCGCGTGCGGGTCGAGGAATTCAGCGTCGGCTTTCACGGCCCGACGGTGACCCTCTCGGGTCTCCTGAACCTGGTGAACCGCGATTTCCAGTTCGAAGGCACGGCCGCGTTGAAGGATCTGCCGGTCTCGCGCCTGGCCGAATTCTGGCTCGAGCCCCTGGCCAAGGGCGGGCGCGCCTGGACCTTGGCCAACATCTCCGACGGCACGGTCAACGCCATATCGCTCGATTTCGCCGTTTCGGGAAATCTTGATCATCCGGATGATCTGAAGGTCGAGCGGTCGCTGGCCGAGATGCGCTATGCGGGATTGACGGTCCGCTATCTCGATCCGCTGCCGCCGCTGCGCGGCGTATCGGGCACCATGACATTCGACGGCAAGCTGATGCGCTTCAACATCGCGTCCGGCAGCGCCGATGCCATCAAGCTCGCCGGCGCACGTGTCGATATCCTGGGCCTGGACGGGCCGGACAATCACCGCACGGACATGGAACTGCAGATCCGCGCCGGCGTGCCTGACACGATGGCGTTCTTGGCGCAGCCCAAGATCGGCCTTGCCAAGGACCTGCTGTTCAACCCCAAGCGGACGGCGGGCGAGGCGGCGATCACGCTGCGCATGAAGCTGCCGTTGATGAGGACGGTCCTGATGAGCGAGGTCGAGTATTCGGCCAGCGCCGATATCGAGCGCTTCTCGCTGCAGAACGCCGTCTTCGGCATGACGCTTGCCGACGCCTCGGCGCGGCTGGAACTGGACGCGCGCGAATTGAAGGTGACCGGCAGGGGCAAGGTCGAAGGCCAGGTCCTCGAGGTCCAGTGGCGCGAGCTGTTCGGACCCAAGGTCGCCTTCCGGCGGCGCTACGAG
>DATEIF010000471.1:0-9458 GCA_035279205.1 Vineibacter sp. | reverse complement strand
CCACTTGGTCAGGCTGCGCATGACACCGATCTGGTCGGGGATCTCGTGCAGCAGGCCGAGATTGCGGCCCAGGGCCGGCAGCGGGATCTGGCCGATCACGGCCAGCACCGGCGCGTTGGTGCCGTAGGCGGTGGCCAGCGCCGCCGTGGTGTTGAGGAAGCCGGGGCCGGGCACGACGCCGTAGGCCGCCGGCTTGCCGGTCGCCATCGCGGCGCCCACGGCCATGTAGGCGGCGCCCTGTTCGTGGCGGGCGTGGATGGCGCGGATGCGGTCCTGCGAGTCGAACAACGCATCGAAGAACGGATCGTTCTGGACACCGGGCAGGCAGAACATCGTGTCGATGCCGTTGATTGCCAGCGATCGCACGACAGCCTGGGCCGTGCTCATGCGCTCGGCGGCGGCCGGGGCCGAGGAACCATGCATGGAAAGCTCCCTCCAATCTCTCTTTCGGCGCGAACCATGGCCGAACCACCGACAGCCGTCGAGGGTATTCCTGGATCGCCGTCTTGCCACTTGTCACAACTTTTGTCGGTGCCCACAGGGTGGCATCCATCAGGCCTTGAGTCGGGCGCTGCGCCGCGACATGGTGCGCCATGTCGTCGATTGCGTTTCAGTTCAACGGTGCCGGCGTCGAAGCCTGTGCCGACGGTGCCCTGTGGTGGCCCGACGAGCGGCTGCTGGCGGTCGCCGACCTGCACCTGGAGAAGGGCACGTGGTATGGCGCCCGCACCGGGCAGCTGCTGCCACCCTACGATACGCGCACCACGCTGGGTCGATTGGCGCGCTGCATCGAGGTGCTGAAACCGCGCGCCGTGGTTTGTGTCGGTGACTCGTTTCATGACACCGAGGCGGCGTCGCGCATTGACGCCGAGGATGCGGCGCTGCTCGCCCGTCTGATCGGCGCGGTCGACGACTGGATCTGGCTGATCGGCAACCATGATCCCGCACCGCCGCGGGCCTGGGGTGGCGCAGTGAGTCACGAGTTGGCGTTCGGCCCGCTGGCCTTCCGGCATGAAGCCGACCGCACGCCGCTCACCAACTGCGACGGCGAGATATCAGGCCACTATCACCCCGTCGCGGTATTGACGGTGCGCGGCCGCGGCCTGCGCCGGCGCTGTTTCGTCACCGATGGCCGGCGCCTGATCCTGCCGTCGTTCGGCGCCTATACCGGCGGCCTCAACGCCCGCGATCCCGCCATTGCCGAGCTGTTCGACGGCGACTACGACGCGTTGGCCCTGGGCGCCGCGACAGTCCACCGGCTGCCCAGCCGCATCCTGCGGCCCGATGCGGTGATGGCGGAGCTGGTGGGGTAGGCACGTGAGGGCGCGTGTGCGATGGACCATCGTCGCGGGTCTGATGCCGGCCTTCGCCGGTTGCGCCGCCAGCGACCAACGCCCGCCCGCGGCGGCATTACCGCCGGCGCACACCGTCAACGACATCGATGCGGCCTGCTTTCGCGACCGGCTCGTGTCCTACACGGTCGACAACGGGTTCGTCATCCGGTCGCGCAGCGACACCCAAATCACCGCCGCCCGGGTCGTTCATCCCATCGGTCCGTCCCTGTTCAGCCCGCGTGCGCTTGAGGCACCGGAGGAGCGCATCACGCTGACGCTGATCCCGCTCGAGCGCCACAGCCTGCGCGTCCTGATGGCGGGCGGCTATGCCACGACAGGCGCCGGGTTCGCCGGCACCACGGCTGTTGCGTTGTCGGCCGGCGACGTGACGGCGTTCGCGGCCCAGCTCGACCGCATGGCCGCGGCGTGCCCGATCGGGCGGTGCGTGAAGCCGTCGCGCGTTAGAACTCGTACTTCACTTTCACCTCGCCCAGGCCCTCGATGCGGCCGACGGCGGTGGTGCCGACGGGCACGAACTGGCAGGCCACCATGCTGCCGGTCGAGACGATCATGCCCTTCTTGAGCTGCTTGCCGTGCTCGCCCAGCTTGTTGGCGACCCAGGCCAGCGAGTTCACGCAGTGGCCCATCACGTCGCCGGACGAGCCGGTGGCCACCACCTCGCCGTCGAACGACACGCTGCCCTTGAGGCTGGCGAGGTCGAGCTTGTTCCAGTCGGGGTTCTCCGCCGCCAGCAGCGAGCCCCAGTTCCAGCCGACATCCATGATCAGGTGCAGCGCCGAGAGCCGGCTGTAGTCGGCGCCGCGATCCTCGATCAGCTCGAAGCCGGCGCGCGCCGAGGCGATGTAGGGCGTGATGCTGTCCTTGTCGTAGGGCTTGCCCGGTGGCGGCGCCGGCACGTCGGCATTGACGGTGAGGATGATCTCCAGCTCCAGCCCCAGCCGCGTGTGCTGCGATGCCTTCAGCGTCACGGCGCGTTCGAAGACGCGGTTGCGCCGGATCGGGCCGTAGGCGGGGCTGCGCAGGCCGGTCTGCTCCCAGATCGCCGGCGCCGTCAGCCCGATCTTGTAGCCGGCGATGTCGCCGTCCTCGGCCACGATGCGCTTCAGGTAGGCGTCCTGGGCGGCGTAGGCGGTGCGCTCGTCGGCCGGCATCTGCGCCTTGGGCCACCAGCCGACCGTCACGCGCGAACGGCGCACGTTCATCAGATAGTCGGCGATCTGTTCGGCAGTGGCGGCCATGGGCGTTCCTCCGGTGTTGCGGCCGCATCCTGCCAAGCCCGGCGCGGTCCGCCAAGGTGTGTGGCCAGCCTTGCATTCGCATCGATGTGCAGCCCACAATCGGCCATGCCCCGCATTCATCCACCGCTTGAGCGTCCGATTCGGGTCGGCGCCCTGGTCGGCGCCGTGCTGGCCGGCGGCGAAGGCCGCCGGCTGGGCCCCGGCACCGAAAAGCCGCTGCGGCGCCTGCACGGCACGCCGCTGATCGCACATGCGCTGTCACGCCTGCAGCCGCAAGTGGCCGGCCTTGTCATCAGCACGCATGGTGATCCCGCCCGCTTCGAGCGCTTCGGCGCGCCGGTGGTCAGCGACACCGTCGCTGCCGATCCCGACGGCCGCCGGCCCGGTCCGCTGGCCGGCGTGCTGGCGGCGATGGCCTGGGCACGGCGCCAGCACCCGTTTTCGCCCTGGCTGCTCACCGTGCCGGTGGACGTGCCGTTTCTGCCGCTCGACCTGACGGCCTACCTGGCCGGCCACATGCATGTGCCCGAGGCCGAGGTCCTCACCGTGCGCTATCGTGGCCGCGTGCATCATGCCATCGCGGTGTGGTCGACCGAGCTGTTGGCGCCGCTGGAACAGGCCGTGGCGGGCGGCACGCGCAGCATCGAGCGCTTCGCGAACACCCGCAAGACGGCGGTATTCGACTGGCCGCGGCGGCGCAGCGACCCGTTTCTCAACATCAACACGCCGGCCGACTGGCAGCGCGCCGAAGCGATCGCGCGGCACCTGGGGCATGATGAATCGGGGCCCGTGCCGGCCGGGTAGCCGTGCCCGCAGGCCAGAAAATTTAAGAATTCTTAATGTCCACTACCACCGGTGAGCCGGCACATTGCCGCGCCGTGGGAGCCGATGACCGGCCTCCGCCCATCTTGTCCGTCCGACGGGTGACGGGCCGCGAGGGGAGGAGAGACGTGGCGTTGTACGAGACGACCAAGTTCTCGCGCCAGAAGAGCCGCAGCCTGGCGTTGCAGCAGTACCGGCCGGCGATCAACGATCGTCTCGCCACGCTGCGCCATCTCGCCGATTTCGACGAGCAGACGCGGGTCACATCGCCGGCAGCCAGGATCGCGATCAAGACCGCCTGCGGCAACCCGTACACGGCCGACACGCAGATGTATGAGGTCGGCATCGGCGGTTGTTGGCGGATCTTCTTCGCCCAGGCATCGCGCGGCGGCGTCCTCGCGCTGATGGTCGGCCATCTCGACGGCTGCACGCTCGAGGAGCCCTGATCCCTTCCATCGTTACGCAGAATCGTGTACCCCGCGCCCGCGCTCAAGGCGTGGCCGGCCGTATCGCATGCCGGACTGGGAGGGGTAGGCGTCGACATGACGGGCGGACATCCGCTTGATATCGCAACGCGGCTGTCGCCTGTCGGCGATGGCCGGCTGTCCGGACAGACCGCGCAGGACTACTGGAACGTCGCCGGCCCGTTCGGCGGCATCACCGCGGCGACCTTGTTGCGCGCCGTGGTCGATGATCCGCGCCGGCTGGGCAGTCCGGTGGCGCTCACCGTGAATTTCTGCGCCGCCATCGCGCCCGGCGCGTTCGAGGTGGTGCTGACCCAGCAGCGCAGCGGCAAGTCGACCCAGCATTGGTCGGCCGCCCTGCAGCAGGCCGGTACGGTGGCGGCGACGGCATCGGTCGTCTGCGGGTTGCGGCGGCCGACCTGGTCGCACGCCAGCGCCGCACCACCGCGGGTGCCGCCGCCCGGCGCGATGTCCGCGATCGATGGCCGGTCGAACTGGTTGCAGCGTTATCGGTTCGGGTTCGTCGAGGGCGCGCCGGCCTTAGATCCGGCGCCGCGGGAGGTACCGGCTGACGCGCGCTCCGTCCTGTGGCTCGCGGACGCGCCCGACCGGCCGCTCGACTTCGTGTCGCTGGCCGCCATGGCCGACGCCTTCCTGCTGCGACTGCTGCAGGTCCGCGGCGCCTTCGTGCCGGTCAGCACCGTGTCGATGACGACCTACTTTAATGCCACCGACGAGGAGATGCGCGCGCAGGGCGCCCGGCCGCTGTGCGGCGTCACCGATGCCCGGCGTTTCAACGCCGGCTTCCACGACCAGACGATCGAGTTGTGGGGCACGGATGGCACGCTGCTGGCATCGGGCGTGCAGATCGTATGGTACAAGGACTAGCGACGATCGCCGGCAGGCGAGTCGCGACTGTCATCCCGAGCGTAGCGAGGGATCCAGCGCCGCTCCTGGATCCCTCGCTACGCTCGGGATGACAAGCGTGCCAGCAACACGGCCGGTCACGCGAACGTCAGGGCCTTTGATTCCCGTGCGCCGGCATCGCGGGTTTATAGCGGTCGTCGGGGAGGCGCCGAGTCGCCGGCGATGCTTCCAGCCGATCGGCAAGGGAGACAAGACATGAAGACCACCCACCTCGTGCTCGCCTCGGCCATCGCGGCGATCGTGGCGCTGCCGGCCGCGGCGCAGAAGGCGGCCGAGACCGAGAAGTGCTACGGCGTCGCCAAGGCCGGGCAGAACGATTGCCAGACCGCGACGTCCTCGTGCGCCGGCACGGCCAAGAAGGATGGCCAGAAGGACGCCTGGATCGCAGTGCCCAAGGGCACCTGCGCCAAGATCGTCGGCGGCACCACGACCGCCAGCAAGTAGGTCGTTTGCTCGAGATCGCCTCAGACATCGCTGCCCGCGCCGGCATCGGCCTGCGCGCGCGCCATCTCGATGAGGCGGCGTCGCAAGCGCCGCCGGTCAGCTTTCTCGAGATCCATGCCGAGAACTACCTCGGCGGCGGACCGGCCTTGCGCAAGGTCGAGCGCCTGCGTGCCGATCATGCGATGAGCGTCCACGGCGTCGGTCTGTCGCTGGGCAGTGCCGACGGCATCGATGCACACCACCTCGGCCGCGTGGCGGCCCTGGTCGACCGGCTGCAGCCGCAGCTGGTGTCCGAGCATCTGGCGTGGAGCGTGGTGGGCGGCGCCTACCTCAACGACCTGCTGCCCTTGCCGTACACAGCGGAAAGCCTGGCGGTCGTGGCGCGCAACATCGATTGCGTGCAGACGGTGCTGAAACGCTCGCTGCTGATCGAGAATCCCTCGAGCTACGTCGCCTTCGTCCAGACCACCATGACGGAGCCCGAGTTTCTGGCCGCCCTGGTGGCGCGCACCGGCTGCCGGCTGTTGTGCGACGTCAACAACATCTTCGTTTCCGGCAGCAATGTCGGCTTCGATCCGGCCGCCTACCTGGACGCGCTGCCGGCGGCCGCCGTCGCTGAGATCCATCTCGCCGGCCATGCCTGCAACGACGCCGACGGCGAGACCATCCTGATCGACGATCACGGATCGCGGGTGTGCGACGCGGTGTGGTCGCTGTATCGCCGCGCGGTCGCCCGCTTCGGGTTGCGGCCGACACTCATCGAATGGGACACCGACGTCCCGGCGCTGGACGTGCTGCTCGAGGAAGCTGCGCGCGCCGATCGCGAGGCCGCTGCCGCGGCAGCGGGGCAGGCGACATGAGCGCTCTGCCGTTGGCCGACCTGCAGCAGGCCTTCCGCGCTCATCTGCTCGGCGCGGAACAGACGGCCCTGGTCGCGACCGCGGTGGGCGATCGCATCCCGGCACCGGCGCGCCTGCGGATCTACCGCCATCACGTGCTCACCAGCCTGACGGCCGCGCTGGGCGCCACTTTCTCGACGGTCCGCGCCGTTGTGGGCGACGATTTCTTTGCCGGCATGGCGCGCGCCTTCATTGCCCGGTCGCCGCCGGCGGGACCGGTCCTGAGCGAATACGGTGCCGGCTTCCCCGACGCGATCGCGGGCTGGCCGCAGGCCCGGTCACTGCCGTATCTCGCCGACGTGGCGCGGCTGGACTGGGCGCTGAACCTTGCCTACACGGCGCCCGACGCGCCGGCGCTGACGGCGGCGCGCCTCGCGGCAGTACCGCCCGACCAGCTCGGCGGGCTCAGCCTCCGGCCACGGCCCGGCGTCGTGTTGCTGCACTCCCGCTATCCGATCGACCGGATCTGGGCGCTGAATCATGGCGGCGACGTCGATACCGTGGACCTCGATGCGGGCGGCGTCAGCCTGCTGGTTTTCCCGCGCATCGATGATGCCGCCTTGGCGTCGCTCGATGCCGGGGCTGCGGCCCTGATGGCGGCGCTGGCGGCGGAAAACACCCTGGGTGAGGCGGTGGCCCAGGCCATGGCGGTGGCGCCTGATCTCGATGTCGGCGCCGCCCTGGGACGCCTGCTGGCGCTCGGCGCGCTGGCGGATCCGGGGCCCTGACCGCGGCCGGTGCCGGTCACCGTCGGGTCACCGTCGTACAAAAGTACGGACGGCAAGCCATTGTTACGGCTTGATGAATTCCATCAGACAGATCTTGCTGCGATGCACTACAACCGATGGCCAATAGTCACGGAAAAGCTTGTTTCCGCATCGCGGGTCCCGTATTACTCCGCGCGCCCTGGGGCCCGCGACAAAACGAGCGTGGTACAGCGTAGATGCGAGGGGTTGCGCAATGATGCTGCCGCAGAATTATCGGCCGACGGAAAAAGAACCGTTCATGAACCCGATGCAGCAGGAATACTTTCGACAAAAATTGATCAGTTGGAAAACCGAGCTCCTCGAGGAATCAAATCAGACACTGCAGAACATGACGGAGGAAAGCCTCGCGCAACCGGATCTGGCGGATCGCGCGACGGCAGAAACGGACAGGGCCCTTGAGCTGCGCACGCGGGACCGCTACCGCAAGCTCATCTCCAAGATCGACGCGGCGCTGCGCCGCCTGGAAGAAGATACCTACGGCTATTGTGAAGAAACCGGCGAGCCGATCTCGCTGAAGCGCCTGGAAGCGCGGCCGATCGCGACGCTGAGCGTCGAAGCGCAGGAGCGCCACGAGCGCATGGAGCGCACCAAGCGCGACGATTGAGAAGGGTGACAAAGCGGCGGACGCGCAGGATAAAGGCGGTCAACCGCACTTGCCGCAAGCGAGTGTGAGAGAGGCGCGGCAGCCGCTTCGCCCCAGATCAAAGGTAGCGCGGTGAAAACAAGAACCCTCTTGCTCGCGGCGACCGCCATCGCCCTGGGAATCGCATCGGCCGCGCAGGCCGAGCCGGGACGCGTGCCGGGCACGCAACTGGCCCAGCAGACGCCACCCGCCACGCCACCGGCTGACAAGCCTGCCGACAAGCCCGCCGAGAAACCGGCCGGGAAGCTGACCGGCATGGCGGCGTGGAGCACGCTGGTCGGCAACACCGTCGTCGGCAAGATCGAAGGCAAGGACTTCGCCGATTACTACCTGGCCGACGGCACGGTGAAGTCGATGGTCGAAAGCCAGATCGCCACCGGCAAGTGGGCGCTGGAGGGCGACAAGATCTGCTTCGTCTACCCGGACGAGCCGCGCGAATGCTACGCCATGGAGGTGGTCGGCGACGACGTCGCCTTTACCGACAACACCGGCGCCGGCATTCGCGCCAAGGTCCTGAAGGGCAACGCCAAGAACTTCTGAGTCCTTCTTTCCTTCTCCCCGCGAAGGCGGGGAGAAGGTGCCCGAAGGGCGGATGAGGGGCTTCGCGATCTTGCTGCAGGTCACCAGCAAAACCGGGCCCTCTCCAGAGATCGCGCAGGCCCCTCATCCGGCGCTGCGCGCCAACTTCTCCCCGCCTTCGCGGGGAGAAGGGGAAACTACTCGAACTTGATGTTCAGCTCCTTGACCTTGCCGGCCCAGAAGTCGTGCTCCTTGCGCACCGCCTCGGCGAACTGCGCGCGCGTCTGAGTGGGCGGCGGCAGCTCCAGCCCGTCCTTGGCCAGCGCCTCTTCCATCTTCTTTTCCTTCAGCGCCGTCTTGGTCTCCTGCTCGAGGCGGTCGATGATCTCGACCGGGGTCTTGGCCGGCACGAACAGGCCGTGCCAGCCCTTCACCACCAGGCCCTTGAAGCCGGCTTCCTCGAGGGTCGGCACGTCCGGCAGCGACTTCACCCGCCGGTCGCCGGTGACGGCCAGCGCCTTCAGCTTGCCGGCCTTGATCTGGCCCACGGCCGGCGGCAGCGAGCTGAAATTCATGGTGATCACGCCGCTGATCACGTCCAGCAATGCCGGCCCGGTGCCCTTGTAGGGCACGTGGGTGATCTCGACGCCGGCAGCATGCGCGAACAGCACGCCGGCCAGGTGGTTGCTGCCGCCGACGCCCGATGATGAGAACGTCAGCTTGCCCGGTTCCTTGCGGGCCAGCTCCGCCAGTTCCTTGGCGGTGTTGGCCTTGGTGTCGGGATGCACCGCCAGCACGTACTGGTAGTCCGTGGTCTGCACCACCGGCACCAGGTCGTTGACGGTGCTGATGGTGAAGTTCTTCAGGATGTGCGGGTTGAGCACGATGTTGCTGCTGACGGCGTAGAGGATCGTGTTGCCGTCCGGCCGGGCGCGCGCAACGGCCTGCGTGCCGATGCCGCCGGCGGCGCCGCCCTTGTTGTCGACCACCAGCGGCTGGCCTAGCCGCGGGCCGACCAGATGCGCCAGCTCGCGCGCCACGATATCGGCGCCGCCGCCGGCCGCGTAGGGCACCACCAGGGTGACGGGCTGGGTCGGCCATTTCGCCTGGGCCCGGACGCCGGCCGGCAGGGCCGCCGTCAATGGGACGGCTGCCAGCGCGCTGGAACCGGCGACGAAGCCGCGACGCGTCGTGAACATAGGCAACCTCCCATTGTTATGGGAACGAAGCTACATCAGGTCACCGCCTGTGCGCCACATGTCGCGTGAAACCTCTCGCGCCGTTCACCCCTCGCCCCGCGAGAGCGGGGAGAGGGAGGGGCCCATCGCGCAGCGATGGGAGGGTGAGGGGTACGACCGACCAGCCCCTGTTCTTGCCGCA
>DATEIF010000470.1:0-12745 GCA_035279205.1 Vineibacter sp. | reverse complement strand
CCTGCTGCGGTTATTCCAATGCAGCGCAAAATGTCGAGACGGGATTGCGGACTAATGCTGCTCCGCACCCGCCGGAGCGGCGCCTTCGAAATAGGTCGTGGCTTCGGCGATGGCGCGGTTGCGCGGCATGAAGGTGAACATGCGCACTGGCGTCGTGCCGACGGCGACAAAGGCGTGCGGCACCCCGGCCGGGATGGCGATGGTATGGTTGGCCTCGACACGGCGGTGCTCCTCGCCCAGCCGCAGGTCCAGGGTGCCTTCCAGCACGATGAAGATTTCGTCGACGTCCTTGTGGGCATGCAACGGCGCGCCGGCGCCGGGTTCGATCACGCTGTAGCCCGCGACGCAGGCCAGGCCCTGGTCATGGCCAGCCAGCACGAAATTGCGGTAGCCCGGGCGCCAGGGGATCTCCTGCGCCTCGCTGTTGCGGATGACGGCCATGCCTGCCTCCTCACCTGGGCGCCGCGCGACGCCGACACCCTCATATAAGCACTGGCACCCTCTGTCGTGGACGCTATCTTACGCGCCCCGGCGCCCCCGCGGTCAATGTCCACGGCGCCTCTGGAGAGATGGTGTGAGTGTCCGGTATCTCAATTGTGGCGACACCGCCTTCAGTGTCGAGTTCGGCACGACGATCGCACCCGAGATCAACGCGCGGGTGATGGGGCTGCACGCGCGCATCACCGCCGAGCGCGCCGCCGGACGCCTGGCGGGGGTGGTCGAGACCATTCCCAGCATGCGATCGCTGATGGTGTGCTACGACCCGCTGACCGCGACGCGGACCGAGCTGCAGCCGGCGATCGAGGCCCTGGTGTCGGGCGGACTGGATGCGGCGGCCGCCAGCCGCACCATGTCGATCCCGTGCTGCTACGACGATCCCGAGTTCGCCCCCGACCTGGCGGACGTCGCCCAGCGCACCGGGCTTTCGACCGAGGACGTCATTGCCCGCCATCTGGCTTCGGACTTCCACGTCTACGTGCTGGGCTTCATGCCGGGGCTGGCCTACATCGTGGGTCTCGCCAAGGAACTGGAACTGCCGCGCCGCAGCCAGCCGCGGGTGCATGTGCCGCGATCGTCGGTGGGCATCGCCATGAACATGACCACCATCTATCCCTTCGACAGCCCCGGCGGTTGGAATCTGCTGGGCCGTACGCCGCTGCGCATGTTCGACCAGCGTCGCGAGCAGCCCGTGCTGCTGGCGCCGGGTGACATGGTGCGCTTCCGCCGCGTGAGCCGGGCCGAGTACGACGGCATCACGAGCGAGGTCGATGCCGGCACGCTCGACTGGGCTACCCTGGAGGTGCGGGCATGATGGCGTGGCGCATTTCCCCTCCCTCTCCCCCCGCTGCGCGGGTGGAGAGGGCAGATATGGAGCCACGCCTATGACCGCTCATCTCGTTGTCGAGCGGGCGGGGCTGTTCGATACCCTGCAGGATCGCGGTCGCATCGGCTTTCAGGCGCTGGGCATGCCGGTGGCCGGTGTGATGGACCGCATCGCGTTTCGCCTGGCCAATGCGCTTGTGGGCAATGCCGACGACCTCGCTGTAATCGAAATCGGCGTCATGGGGCCGACCCTGCGGGTCGAAGCCGACAGCGTACGTTTGGCGGTTGTCGGGCCGGTGACGCTCGATCTGATGGCGGGTCCCGAGGCTGCAGCCAAACCGCTGGAGGCCAACCGCTCGCATCTGCTGCTGCGCGGGCAGCGCCTGCGCGTCGGCATGGTCGATGGTGTCAGCACGGCGTATCTCGCGATCGAGGGTGGCCTGGCGGTGGCGCCGTTCATGGGCAGCCTGGCGACCTATACGCGTGCCGGTATCGGCGGTGTCGACGGCCGCAAGCTGCGCGATGGTGACACGCTGCCGCTGGTGCGCACGGCCGCCAGTCCGCGTGCCGAGCGCAAGCTCGGCACGGCGTTCGACTATGGCCGCGGTCCGATCCGGGTCGTGCCCGGCCCGCAGGTCGACCATTTCAGCGACGCCGGTCACGCCACCTTCCTGGGCAGCGAATACGCCGTGTCGAAGGAAGCGGACCGCATGGGCATCCGCTTCGAAGGCCCGGTGATCGCGCATTCCGACAAGGGGCCTGACATCGTGTCCGACGGCATCGCGCCCGGTTCCATCCAGGTGCCGGGTGCCGGCCTGCCCATCGTGCTGCTGGCCGACCGCCAGACCGTGGGCGGCTACGCCAAGATCGCGACCGTGATCTCGGCCGACCTGCCGCGGCTGGGCCGCATGCTGCCGGGCCAGAAGGTGACGTTCGCGGCGGTGACGGTGGCGGAGGCCGAGGCGTTGCGGCGCGATCAGGAAAAGCGCCTGGCGCAGGCGGTGGCTGGATTGCAGCCGGCGCTGCCGGAAGGCGGCATCGACCTGACGGCACTCTACGAGCGCAACCTGATTGACGGCGTTGTCTGGGCGTGACGTGGCCGGCCGCGAGCGGCGTCCTTGAAGGTCAGCTTGACGTCAGAATAGGCTTACGGTATCGAGGGAGATATTGAGTCACGTCGATTTTCATAAGCTTCAAAAATCATGTCTCATCCTCCAGTTGTCCAGGCTGCCATTGCTGCAGCCCAGTTGAATGCTTCCCCTATCGATCCGGCCTGGATCATCGACGGTGCGCCGATGGCCCGCGTGGCGCCGTTGTCGCGCAGCGCCGATGGCCGCGTGTGGACCGACCTGTGGGAGTGCACGGCCGGCTCCTTTCACTGGCACTACGAGATCAACGAAACCATCCATGTGCTGGATGGTGCGGCCACCGTCACCGACCGCGACGGCGCGGTATGGCACCTCAAGCCGGGTGACGTGATCCAGTTCCTGGTCGGCACCAAGGCGCACTGGCATATCCCGCACTACGTACGCAAAGTCGCCTTCTGCAGCGAGCCCGTGCCCGGGGCGCTGGCGTCATGGCTGCGTGTGCAGGGCCGCATCCGCAACGCGGCTGCCAGCGTCGTGCGCCGCATCCGGACCGATCACATCACCGCGCTGTCTCTGATCCTCATTCCGCTGTAGACGGCGCGTCGGCGGTCAAACCGGTTTTGCCGTCCCACTCCGCGGCCTGAAGCGATCGCCAGTCGACCTTGCTGCTGCCCGATCGCGGCAGGTGATCGACGAAGGCAACGATTCGCGGCGCCTTGTACGCCGCCATGACGCCGCGCGCCCAGGTGATCAACCCATCCTCGGTCAAGTCGGCGCCGGCGCGTTTCACGACGAAGACCTTCACGGTCTCGCCGCGATAGGCGTCCGGCGCGGACACCACGCAGCACTCCTGGATGGCCGGGTGCCGGTACAGCACCGCTTCGCATTCCGAGGGCCAGACCTTGAAGCCGGAGACGTTGATCATGCGCTTCAGCCGGTCGACGATGTGGAAATAACCGTCATCGTCGATCCGCCCGAGATCGCCGGTGCGCAGGAAGTGCAGGCCATCACGCTCGAAGAAGACGGCAGCGTCGGCTTCCGGTCGCTGCCAGTAGCCACGCATGACCTGCGGTCCGGCGACCACGATCTCGCCGGTCTCCCCGTGTGGTACGTCCGCGAGTGTCTGCGGGTCGACCACGCGCGCGATGGTTCCCTGGATAGGGATGCCCAGGCATTGCGGCTTGGGGCGGTCCACCGGATTGAGGTGCGTGGGCGACATGGTCTCCGTGAGCCCATAGCCCTCGACAAAGCGCAGCCCCCACCGCTGCTCCAGCGCCGCGGCGATGGCGTCTGGCATGACGGCGCCGCCGCCCGTGATGATTCGCAGCCTGTCGAATGCACTGGCGTCGAAGTCGGGCGCCGACAGGACATCCACCACCATGGTGGGTGCGGCGCTCCACACCGTCACGCCGTAGCGCTTGAAAAGCGGCGCGACGAGATCGCGGTCCCAACGCGCCATGAGCACCACGGTGGTGCCCGTCGCAATGCCGCCGTTCAATGACATCTGCATGCCCGCGACATGGAACAGCGGCATGAAGCCGGTCAGCACGGTCTGGTCGTCGAGGCCATACCAGCGCGCCTGGGCGAAGGCCGTGTGCAGCACGCTGGCGTGCATGTGCATGCAGGCCTTGGGGTTGCCCGTGGTGCCCGAGGTGTAGGGCATGACGCAGAGATCGTGCGCGCCCGCTCGATCGGGCAGCGGCGCCCGCGTTTCCGACAGCGCCGTTGCCCAGGAAATCGCGCCGTCGGGCAACGCCCGCGGCATCGCGCTCTCGCGCATCACCGATGGCAAGCGGAAGGGCGCAGGTTGCGGGATCTCATCGGCATAATGCGCGACGATCACGTGGCGCAACGGCGCCGGCATCAGCCCGGCGAAGCGGTCGAGCAGCTCGGCGCCGATCAAGGCCACGCGTGCGCCGCTGTCGGCGCAGAGGAACGAGAGCTCGTTCGCCGTATTCATCGGATTGAGGGGCACCACCACCGCGCCGGCACGGACGATGGCGTGGTAAGCGATGACGAAGTGCGGCGAATTCTGCATGTCCAGCAGCACGCGATCGCCGATCCCAACGCCGCAGCCGTGCTGAAGGAATGCGGCCAGCCGTTTGACACGGTCCAGCAGCGTGCTGAAGCTGATCTCCAATCCATAGAAGATGATCGCCGTGGCGTCGCGTCGCCGCCGGGCGGCGTCGCGCAAGGCCTGCCCAAGGCTGCGCGGCAGAGGTCCCAGGTCGCGCGCAACGCCGGCCGGCCAGATGGACCTCATGCCTCAACGTCTCCCACGGCGCAGGCGGTCATGCCGCCGGCTTATCGTACGCCCAGGCCTTGCAGACGATCTTCCAGCCGCCGGCGAACTTCACGAGCAGCAGTTCGTCCACGAAACGATTGGGCAAAAGGGCATCACGCACACGCACATGGGCCGTGCTGGGGCTGGCGATGGTGAGGCTGACGACCTCGTCATGCCGCGGATCCCGGCGCGAGGCCGGCGCCGGCCGGTTGGCGACCCGCGTCATGTAGCTGTCGAGATCGAGCGCGTCGGTGTTGCCGCCTTCGGCGGAAAAGAGCTGCGCCTGCGGATGGAACACCTTGCGGAAAGTCTCGACGCTGCCCTCGTAGAGCGCGTCGAAATAGCCCTGAACCGTGGCGAGGACTTGCTGCCTGTCGTCCATCAGTGAACCCTTTCCATCATCGAGTTGTGCTCGCGGTCCGCGAGCTCCAGGCTGTGGTCGAGAATGTCGAGCAGCTGCTCCGACTCTGCATCCGAGATGACCAGCGGCGGCGCCAGGAACAGTGAGGTCTGCTCGCCGCTGGTACCGATCACGGCGCCTGCCTCCAGCGCCCTGCCGGCGACCCGCGAGGCGATCGGTGCGTCCGGCGTATCGGCCAGCCACTGGCGCCAGTCGGGTCCGTGCAGCTCGATGGTCCAGTGCAGGCCCTGGCCCGCGACTCGCGAGACGCTGGGATGCCGCTGCGCGATCTCGAGCAGCCGGCGCACATAGAGGCCTTCCAGCGTGCTGACGCGCTGCAGCAGCGCGTCGTCCCGCACAATGCGCAGGTAGGCGCTGACGGCGGCCATGGTGATGGGATGCCCGCGCAGCGTCCCGTAGTTTTGCCAGCTCTTGCCCTTCAGCGCCTGGGCCATGTCCTTGGACAGGATGATCGCCGCGACGGGTGTCGTGCCGCCGCCCAGCCCTTTGCCGAGTGTCACGAGATCCGGCCGGCTCTTGCCACCCTGGAAAGCAAAGGCACGGCCGGCGCGACCGATTCCCGTCACCACTTCATCGGCGATCCAGAAGGCACCTTCACGTCGCGCGATCGCCGCGACGGCGTCCTGGTAGGCACCATCGTGATAAAAACCACCTTGCGTGTAGTCGAGGATGACGGCCGCGGACTGCTGCAGCATGGCGGCGGCGCCGGCGAGGCGCTGCTCCAGCGGCGCTACTGGATGCGCCGCAGCTTCCGCATGGCTGCGATAGACGGCACCTTCGGGCGCCGGCAGCACATGGACCGGGGCACAGGCGGGCGGCCGCTGGGTGCCGCCGTTCGGTCCCGCCAGTCCGCCGTGCCAGTGCGGCTGCACGGTGACGTCCCGGCTGAGGCCGACCAGCCCGTGATAGGCGCGCTCGCGAGTCGCGATGGCCTTGCGGCCGGTCAGGGCCTGCGACAGCGACAGCGCGATGTCGTTGGCTTCGCTGCCGCTGAGGCAAAAACGCACCGCGCCGGCCCAGCTGCTCTCATCGGCAAGCGCGATCTCGAACAGGTCCTCGGCGGCCTGGTCGCGGCCTTCCCAGTTCCATCCTTCACTGACCATGGGCAGGTCGGCGGCCCTGCGCAGTGCCTCGGCCATGCCGGGATGTCCATGACCCAGCGGACCGCCCGTGTTGCTACCGTCCAGGACGCGGCGGCCGTCGCTGAGGTGGAAGTACACGCCCTTTCCGCCCACCACGCGCGGCGCGTCCATGCCGGCGTTCAAGCCCGTCCGCAAAAGTCTGCCCATTGCCTGTTCCCTGAAGCTGTCTGCGATCGGGAAAGTAGGTGGCACGACTGGTTTGCGACAGCGCCAGTTGTGGCCGGGTTTCGTGAGCCAGACGCCTGCCGTCTTTCGCTGCGCCGCCGCGGGCGCCAGCGTCACCCGCGCAGCAGTGCTGCGATCGTGGCTAGCCGCGCATAGGCCTCCTCGGCCCGCAGTCGTCCATAGCCCACCAGCAGTCCCTGTCGCTCGGGCGCGCCGAGGTAGCATTGCGAGAGGGGCTGAATGAAATTGCCGGTGGCGCGGCTGCGGCGCGAGACATCGCGGTCGCTGATGCGGGCGGCAAGCTGGGGCGTGAACAGCGCGGTCAGGTGCAGCCCGGCGGGAGTCGGCGGTACTTCCAGTTCATCCTGCATCAAGGCCTTGAGCGCATCGAGGACGGCCCGTTGGCGATCGCCATAGACCTTGCGCATGCGCCGCAGGTAACGCAGCAGATGGCCTTGCCGCAGAAATTCGACCAGGGCCGGCTGGGCGGTTCCCGCCGTGTGCACGTCGATGCGGCTGCGACCGCGGCCGAAGGCCTCGACGAAGCGCGGGCTGGCCACGAGATAGCCGATCCTCAGGCTCGGCAGCATGACCTTGGAGAAGGTGCCGAGATAGATGACGCGGCCGGAGCGGTCGAGCGACTTCAGCGACGCCGGCATGCTGTCGCGATGCCGGAACTCGGAGTTGTAGTCGTCCTCGATGATCCAGCTGCCCTGGCGGTTGGCCCATTCGAGCAGCTCCTGGCGCCGCTCCAGCCGCATCGCCACGCCGAGCGGGAACTGGTGTGACGGCGTGACCACGGCGAGCTTGGCGTTGGGTGCGCGGCGGATGCCTTCGGCGACGCACAACCCCTTGTCATCGACCGGTACCGGCACCAGCTTGGCGCCGGCCGCCTTCAGCGCCCAGCGCGCCTCGATGAAGCCCGGCTCCTCAACCCAGACCTCGTCGCCAGGGTCCAGCAGCATGCGGCAGCACAGGTCGAGCGCGCCGGAGCTGGCCGCCGTGATCGCCACCTCTTCGGGACGGCACAACAGGCCGCGCACGGCGCCGAGGAATTCCGCCGTGGCCTCGCGCAGCGGCAGCCAGCCCAGCGGCGACATGTCGATGCAGGTCGAGCGCGTCGGGTTGTGCCAAGCCTGCCGCAGCAGGCGCGACCAGACCTCGAAGGGAAAATCGGCGATATCCGGCGCACCGGTGCTGAACGGCGAGCCGAGGTCGAACTCGTATCGTGTATCCAGCACCGATCGCCAGCGCTCGGACAGCCACGTGTCGACGGAACCGGCGTCGGGCGGCGCGGCGGCAATACCGGAGGGGCGGGCGACCGAGGCGACCACCACGCCGCCCCGCGGCACCGATTGCAGATAGCCTTCGGAGTAGAGCAGGTCGAACGCCGTCAGCACGATGGCGCGCGAACAGCCAAGCTCGGCGGCGAGCGTACGCGACCCCAGGAGCCGCGCGCCGGCCGGCAAACGGCCATCGAGAATCTGGTTGCGCAGATGCGCCGCTACCTGCTGGTAGAGCGGCACGTCCGACTGGCGGTCCAGATGCATGCCCGCCATCGACATGCGCCGGCGCACGCGCCCGGGGTTGGCGATCGATAGTTCCGTCACGTGCGGACTTCCCGCTGGGCGATTGGCCGCAACGCGAGGATCACACGCTGGGGGCGCGCCACTCTGTGGCGTGTCATGTGCTGATCCGGACGAAGACGCGCGACGGAGTCGCGCCCCCAGCGTCTGTTCGCACCACCGTGCATCGCGTTTCCGCTACGTCCGTCCATCCGGCTGTCCGTACCCGCCACCGCCGCAGCTTTCCAGTGTCACGACGTCGTTCTGCTTCAACAGCAGGTTCGCCTTGCCGGAAAGCGCTTCCGTCCTGCCGTCGCGCAGCAGCGTGATGACATAGGGCTTGCCGGCTTCGCCACCCTTGAGCCCGTAGGGCGACACCCGCGTGCGCTCGACGCAGGTGGTGAGCCACATGCTGGGCGCCAGCACGCGATAGCTGCGGATCACCCCGTCGCCGCCCTTGAAGCGGCCGCGCCCGCCGGCGCCGCGGCGGATCGCCTGCCGCTCGATCCGGATCGCGTAGTTGGCCTCGATGACCTCGGCCGGCGTGTTGGAGGTGTTGGTGAGATGCACGCGCGTCGCAGGGGCGCCATTGCGGTCGTGCCGCGCACCTTCGCCGCCGCCATGCACCTCGTAGAGCATGCGCCAGGACTGGTCCGGCAGCGGCTCGGCGAAGGCCATCAGACCCGAGGTGGCCGGACCGCCCGCGGAGAGACGTTCGGGGATCACGTGCTCCATGGCGCGAAAGACGGCGTCGACCACGCGCATCGACGTCTCGTGGTTGCCCGCTGCCACGGCCGCGTTCCAGCCCGGTTCGAGAATCGAGCCCGGCCGCGTGATGATGGTGAGCGGTCGCAGCGCACCGGCATTCTGCTGCATCTCCCGTCCGCTCATGATGCGCGCCGCATAGGCGACCGCGGAGCGGGCGATGAACGGCGTGGTGTTGCAGAAGTTCGGTACCCGATCGCTGCTGCCCGAAAGATCGAAAGTGGCTTCGTCGCCGCGGATTTCGATGCGCACGTGGATGCGCGCGGGCGCACCGTCAGGTCCGCCGTCGTCGAGAAAGTCCTCGCCCTCGTAGATGCCATCCGGCAGGTCCTGGATGGCGGCACGCATCTCCGCTTCGGACAAGTCGTGCAATCGCGCCAGCGCGTCGATGAAAGTCTGCGTTCCGTGCTGCGCGCAGAGCTCGTGGATGCGCCGTTCGGCGGCCCGGGTCGCGGCGAGCTGCGCCATGAGATCGCCTTCGCAGCTCACCGGATCGCGCACATTGGCGAGGATGAAGTCGAGCACCGGCCGGTTCACGCCCTTGGCGCTGGCGATCGGCACCGGCGGGATGCGCATCGCCTCCTGGAAGGTGTCCACCGCCTGGGCAAGGTAGCTGCCGGGCCAGGTGCCGCCGATATCGGGCCAGTGGGCCAGGCTCAGGGCGAAGGCGATGAGGCGGCCATCGACAAAGACGGGGCGCACCACCTTCACGTCGTTGAGGTGGTTTCCGCCCAGCGCGCCGACATTGTAGATGATCGCGTCGCCTTCGCGCATGTCGGCGGCCGGACAGACCTTCAGCAGCTCGCGCACCGTGAAGGCCATGGCACCGAGATGGATCGGGATGTCGCGGCCCTGGCCGACCAGACCGCCGTCCGCATCGGTGATTGCCGACGACAGATCGCCGCCCTCGCGCAGCAGCGGCGAGCGCGCCGAGCGGGTCATGACCAGGCTCATCTCCTCCGCCGCGGCGGACAGGCCGTGGCGGATGACTTCGACGACGAAGGGGTCAAGCGAGCTCATGCCGCGCTCCTGGTGAGGTAGAGATTGCCCGTGTCGTCCGATCGCGCTTGCCATCCCGGCGAGACGACAACGGTGGACCAGGCATCTTCGATGATGGCCGGGCCGCAGACGACACCCGACAGCGTCTCGCGCGGCAGGATCGCGGTCGGCACCGCTGTCGCGCCGGCGAAGATGCAGCCGCGGGTGCGCGCCTTGACGGGCGGACGGCCGACGTCCGGGCGTGAGAACGGCGTCGACGAGGCCTTCACGGCCTGGACCCGCAGCGATTCGATGACACAGGTCTCGGCCGTCGCATAGCCGAACAGCTCCCGGTGGCGCTGATGGAAATCAGCCTCGAGCACCTTGATGTCGAGCGGCATGGCGAACGGCACAGGCAGGCTGTCGCTTTGCGCGGCGTAGCGCATGAGCGCCACATGGTCGACGGTGATGTCCTTGGCGTCGACGCCGTTGGCGATGAGCGGCGTCGTTGCCTCCTTCACCAGGTCGTCGATGCGTTCCGAGAAGGCGCTGGCCGGAAAACCGTCGAGCGGCATGCGCACGGTGCGCTGCTGCAGGAAGCTGAAGTCGGCCGTCAGGCAACCCAGTGCCGAGAAGGCGCTCGAAGCCGCCGGCACGACGATCTCGTTCAGCCCGTACATCTCGGCAAGCCCGGTCGCATGCATCGGCCCGCCGCCACCGAAGGCCAGCAGGGTGCAGTCGCGCCCGTCGACGCCGCGCTCGACCGTCACGCGCCGCAGGGCGCGGGCCATGGCGGCGTTGGCGACCTGCAGGATCCCCAGCGCCGTCTCGGCGATGCCCAGGCCGAGCGTCTTGGCGATCGGTGCGATGGCGCGTCGTGCCGCTTCGACATCGAGCTGGATCGAATCGCCCAGCTTGGCCTCGGGATCGAGATAGCCCAGCACGGCATTGGCATCGGTGATGGTGGGTTCCTGGCCGCCACGGCCGTAGCAGGCCGGACCGGGCACGGAGCCGGCGCTCTGCGGGCCGACTGTCAGGCCGCCCGGACCCAGCCGCACGATCGAGCCGCCGCCGGCGCCGATCGAGTGCACGGCCAGCATGGGCTGGCGCAGCGGCCGGCCGCCGATCATGCGCGTATCGGTCATCTCCGCCGCGCCATCGACGATCAGGCAGACATCGGTGGTCGTACCGCCCATGTCGAAGGTCAGCACCCGCGGGCGGTTCAGGTCGCGCGCGATCCGCGCCGAGGCCGAGACGCCCGCGGCCGGCCCCGACATCGCCATGACCAGCGGCCGGCGCTTCACGACCGGCACCGGCACCATGGCGCCCGCCGAGTGGAACACCTGCAGGCTGGGGCCCAGCGGCAGCTTTTCCTCGAGCTCGGTCAGGTATTCGACGGCGATGGGCATCGCCGCCGCGTTGAAGACCGTCGATGACGCGCGCTCGTATTCGCGCGCCTCGGGGTTGATCTCGTGCGACACGCAGACATGCGGCACCACGCCGGCCAGCCGTTCGGCCAGCATCTTCTCGTGGACCGGGTTGGCGTAGGAATGCAGCAGGCTCACCGCGACGCTCTGGATCTCGTTCTGGCGCAGCCAGGCCAGCAGGCGCGCCATCTCGTTCTCGGTCAGCGGCTCGAGCACGGCGCCGGTGTGATCGAGGCGCTCCTTCAGGCCAAAGCAATAGGCTGGCGGCACCAGCGGCGGCATCTTGGGCGGAACATCGAGGCGGTAGAGTTCCTGGCGGCGGTAGCGGCCGATCTCGAGCACGTCCTCGAAACCCGCCGTGGCGATCAGCGCCACCTTCGGCAGCCGTTCCTCGACAAGCGCGTTGGTGACCCGCGTGGTGCCGTGCACGAAGCGTCGCACGTCCTTGGCGGCAAGACCGACGGCGGCCAACGCCTCCAGCATGGCGCGCACGGGGGCATCGGGGCGGGAGGGCACCTTGGCGATGCGGGTCTCGTTGGTGCCGGCGCGGACGGCGATGATATCGGTGAACGTGCCGCCGATATCGGTGCCGATGTCCCAGATCCTCTGTTGCAAGGCCGTCGTCTCCTCGATCTGTGCCGGTCCGCCGCGTCAGGCCTCAGCCGCCAGAACCGGTTCGGGGTCGAAATGGGGAATAGCCGCCAGCAGGTCGCGCGTGTACTGCGCTTTGGGTGCGGCGAAAAGGCTCCTGCTGGCGCCTTCCTCGACGATCTGCCCCTGGCGCATCACGATGATGCGTTCGCACATCATGCGCACCACGTTCAGGTCGTGGCTCACGAACAGGAACGCCAGTCCTTCATCGCGGCGCAGGTCGTCCAGCAGCTTGAGGACCACCGCCTGGACGGAAACGTCGAGCGCGGCTGTCGGCTCGTCGAGTACCAGCAAGCGCGGCTTCACCGCGATCGCACGCGCGATGCCCACGCGCGCCTTCTGCCCGCCGGAGAGCTGATGCGGAAAGCGCGGCAGCAGATCGGGGGACAGGCCGCAGCGCTCGGCGCTTTCCACGACGCGGCGCTGAAGGGCGTTGCCCGTCAATTTCAGCAGGCGCCGCACAGGATGCGCGATGCAGTCGAAGGCACTGAACCGCGGATTGAGGCTGTCATGCGGATCCTGGAAGACGATCTGGATGTCGCGCCGCAGCGGCGAGGCGTGAAAATCGCTTGCCCGGATGCCACCGATATCGTGGCCGTCGAAGACGATGCGCCCATCGTCATGGTCGATCAGCCGACAGACCATGCGCGAGATCGTGCTCTTGCCCGAGCCGGATTCGCCCACCACGCCCAGGCTTTCGCCGCGCCTCAGGCTGAAGGAGACGTCGCCAACGGCGGTGGCGCCGGCATAGCGTTTCACGAGGTTGTTGGCGTCGAGCAGCAGCCGCTCGCTACACCCAACCCTTCCCCCGGAGGGGGAAGGTGCCCCGGAGGGGCGGAAGGGGGATGTTTGAGCCGACTTGGTGGCGAGCAACGATATCGACTCTGTTGCGACATCTCCCTTCCGGCGCTTCGCGCCACCTTCCCCCTCCGGGGG
>DATEIF010000469.1:0-2484 GCA_035279205.1 Vineibacter sp. | reverse complement strand
CGCGATCCACACCGAGGGCGGCGCGAAGAACGCCGTGATGCGATGCCGCGCGATCAGCGGCAGGATCACCTCGGGCTTGGGCTGGCCGGTGATGATGTTGGTCATGCCCACGTAGATCGCCGGCCCCAGGAACGTATCGAGCTGGGCGCAGTGATAGAGCGGCAGCGCATGCAGCATGCTGTCGCGCGGCGTCAGCTCCTCCTCGATCACGCAGCTGACATACTCCCACAGGATCGCCTCGTGGGTCAGCATGGCGCCCTTGGGCAGCGATTCGGTGCCGCTGGTGTAGACGATCTGCGCCAGCAGGCGGTTGTCGATCTCGACGTCGGGGCGGGACTCGTTGTCCGTCAGCAGCTGATCGAACGCCTTGAGATCGGCGGGCGGTGCCGCCGGCTCCTCGCCGGGCAGCCAGAACAACGTCTGGACGCTGGTGTCGAGTGCCGCGGCGGCGCGGCCCAGCGCCACGAAGTCGGGCCCAACGCAGAGCGCCTTGGCGCCCGAGGCGCGCAGGATGAAAGCGATCTCCTCGGCGTTGAGCATGAAGTTGATCGGCACCAGCACGGCACCCAGCCGCGCCAGCGCGAACCGCATGGCGGCAAACGCATGCGAATTGCGCGACAGGACCGCAACGCGATCACCCAGCGCGACGCCCTGGGCGGCAAGCCCATGCGCCAGACGATTGCTGATGCTGTCGAACTGCGCGTAGGTCCACGCCACGTCGCCGCAGATGATGGCAGGCTTGTCCGGATAGCGCCGCGCGGTGCGGCGAAGAATATCTCCGATCGTGTGCTGAAAAACGATCCGCGGCGGCGCGACGCTATCCGACATGCTCAGGCGTCCTTGCTGTCGAACAGAAGCACGTCGGCGCCGCCGGTCGCGAAGTTGGCCACATCGGCACCCGCCGCCTGCCCCTCGGCGGAACCCATTCCCTTCTGGAGGTCGGCCATGCTGTCAAAGCTCAGGACCGCGACCAGGTAGACATCCGACGCACCAGCCGGCGTGCCGACGCCGCCCTGGCTGATCTCGTACTTCTTGAGGCCGGGCACCTTGTAGGCCAGCGGAATATGCGTGCTCTTGTAATAAGCATCGAACGCCGCCTTGTCCTTGGGCGTCTTGTACAGCACGACAACTTTGGCCATGGGTTCCTCCCGAAGCGATTGTGCCAACGGTTTGACCCTATCGCGCTCATCGCGAATCGCCAAATCGATGCGGGCGAATTCCTCCTCACGAAAATTGACGGGAATCAGGGATCGAACGTCGGCAGGCGCTGCGGCGCGAAGGGGCGCAGATCGACCGTGCCGGCCGCGCCATCCATGATCAGCGCCGCGACCGCCTCGCCCGTGGCCGGCGCATTGAGGATGCCCCACACGCTGTGGCCGGTGGCGACATAGGCGTTCGCAACGCCCGGCACGGCACCGATCAGCGGCAGGCCATCGCGCGTCACGGGGCGATGGCACGCCTGGCGTGCGCGCACCGGCGCCTGGCCCAGCAACGGCGACAGGTGAGAGCACATCGCGGCCAACCGATCGATCGCACCGGGATCCGGCGCGACGTCGGCCGGGTCGACCGGCAGCGGCGCTTCGCTGGAGATGGCGCAGACATACGTGGTGCCATCGGCGCGCGGGAACAGCTCGGGCGCGTGCACGTCGCCGGACGCCTCCTGGTACTCGACGAATGCCGCCTGCGCCGGCACCTGCGCGCCGGTCTCGAAGACAAGGCTGTGCCCCTTCAGGCCGAACACTGCCGGCAACGGCAGCCACTGCGTGGCCAGGATCGACCATGGTCCCATGGCGATCACCACCGCATCGCCGGCGACCTGTTCGCCATCGACCATGACACCGCGCACGCGGGAGCCATCGGCGTCGCGCACCATGCCGGTGACGGTTCCCGACCGCAGCACTGCGCCATGCGTCTCGGCAGCCCGCATCAGCGCGGCCGTGAAGGCGCCGGGATCGACCTGCGCCGTGCTGTCGGTCGAGCCCAGACGCCGTTGCCGGTGCGCTTGCGGCGACAGCCAGTCGATGCCGTCGCGACCGGCGCGCGCAAACCCGCCATAGGTGTCGAGCCGACGATAGCCCCAGTCGCCGCCGATCGTCCGCGCCAGCTCGGCATGCAGGGCGAAGCTGCGCCGGGCCAGCGCCGCCAGCGGCGAGCCGTCGCACCAGTCGAGCGCCAGGAAGCCGCCCGACTTGCCCGACGCAGCACAGGCGAGCCCGGTGCGTTCGATGACGACCGCCTCCGCTCCGCGACGGCTCAGGAAATAGGCGATCGCCGCGCCGATCACGCCGCCACCGCAAATCAGAACGCGCATGGGCTCCTCATGTCATCCTGCATCATACTGTATCGCCCCGACGTCATCCCGAGCACAGCGAGGGATCTCCCGCGGACGATACACCGTGCGCCATTCGCGGGAGATCCCTCGCTGCGCTCGGGATGACGATAAGCAACAGCGGTTGTCAGCATCCGCGTCGATGTGGGATGACG
>DATEIF010000468.1:0-4103 GCA_035279205.1 Vineibacter sp. | reverse complement strand
ATCGTACACCGGAAACAGATTGAGATCGCCGCCACGCAACAGCACGATGTCCGCCTTCTTGCCTGGTGTCAGCGACCCGATCTGTCGTTCGAGACCCAGCGCCCGCGCCCCGCCGATCGTGGCCCAACCCAGCGCCTCGCGCGAGATCAGCGGCGGCACGTTCGGCAGCGCATTCGCAGCCCGCGCCCGCACCTCGACCGACTGCGCATGCAGCAGGGCGACGTGCATCTCACGGAACATCTCGCCCGAGACGGAGGGCTCGACATCGACGCCCAATGCCGGAATCTGGCCCAGCGCCCGCACTCGCCAGACCAGGGGATCGGCCGCATAGGCGCGCAGCTCGCACTGCACCGTCGAAATCGCCATCACGCCGGCATCGATCAGGCGCGCCAGTTCCGCGTCGCCGAGGTAGTTGCCGTGGACGATGGTGTGATCGTCGCCGATCAATTTCTCGTTCAGCAGGGTGAAATAGCCGCGTGGATCGACCGCAAGCTCCGGCCGCTTGGTCGCATGCGAGGATGAACGCAGACCCAACTCGCGCGCCAGAAGCAGGTTGATACGGGTCGGCCCCATTTCGGCCCAATGAGGGCCGGCCACTGCTAGCGCCATGCTCACGCGTGCATCGTCGCTGGCAAGCCGCCCCTTGCGGATCCGCTCGACCCGGTCGCGCGGATTGATCCGCCGCTCGAACGGCTCCAATGCCTCCTGTGCCGGCGGCAGCTTGCCGGCGCCCAGCGTGAAGACGGCGCGGATGCCGCTGTCTTCCAGCGCGTCGATGGAGCGTTCCGCCTGCTCGGTGGTGGTGATGTTGTGGCAGTAGTCGAGCAGCGTCGTGCAGCCACAGTCGATCTGATTGAGCGCACCGATCAGATTGCCGAGGTAATTGTCCTGCGGGCCGAAGCGGGTCGCCATGTCGCCGTGGATGTACTTGAAGTATTCGCCGCTGCGCCATTCCGAGCCGATGGCGCGCATGCCGGTCTGCCAGGTATGGAGGTGGGCATTGACCAGGCCGGGCATGGCGATCATGCCGGCGCCGTCGATCACGGTATCGGCGCTGGCGCCGAGGTCGCGGCCGACGGCGGCGATGCGATCATCCTCGATCAGGATGTCGGCGTCGCGCAGGTCGCCCAGCGCCGGATCCATCGAGACGATCCAGCCGCACTTGATCAGGGTCCTTGCCATGGCTGGCCTCACGCCGCCTGGACGGTGAACGCGCCGGCGCGCATGATTCGCTCGACCGACTGAGTCAGCTGCGCGCGGCGCTGACGCAACGTCGCCTCGTCAAACAGCAGCTTGCCGGCGCGCTTGCGCACAACACCGTCGATCATGACCGTGTCGACGTTGCCGGCATTCGCCTGCTCGACGATGCTGAGCAGCGGATCGTGCACCGGGAACAGGTTGAGGTCGTTGGCGCGCAGCATGACAATGTCGGCCTTCTTGCCCGGCGACAGCGAACCGATCTGGCTTTCGAGCCCCAGTGCGCGCGCATTGCCGATCGTTGCCCATGTCAGTGCCTCGCGCGAGCGTACGGCGATGGACTTGGCGGCCGGCTGCCCGGCGGCCTTACCATCCCGCAACGACGCCCAGCGCGCGTGCAACAGCGCCGCCTGCATTTCACGAAACATGTCGCCCGCGACCATCGGCACGACGTCGACACCGATCGACGGCAGGCCACCCATGGCGCGAACCCGCAAGGTCACGGGATCCGCGTCGTTGGTATGGAGCTCCTCCATCACCGTCGCGGTAATCGATGCGCCGGAGTCGACCAGCACCCGCAACTCATCGTCCTCGATGTAGTTGCCGTGGACGATGTTGTGATCCGGGCCGATCAGGCCGGCTTCGGCCAGGCGCGTATAGCCGCCTGGTGCGATCTGGGCGGAAATCCGGCGCGTCGCATGCGACGTCGACAGCAGGCCGAACTCACGCGCCATGCGCAGATCCTGCTCGGCGACCTCATAGGTGCCCCAGTGCGGGCCGAGGATCGCCATGGCCAGCGTCACCAGCCGATCGTCGGACGCAAAGCGCCCCTTGCGCAGGGCTTCGATGCGATCGCGCGGATGCGGGATATGGGTATACGGCAGGCTGCCGGGCTTGGTCGGCGGCTTGGCCGTGCCGTGCGCGAAGACGGCGCGAATGCCCGACTCCTCCAGCCCGTCGATGGAGCGTTCGGCATGCTCCAGCGACGTGAGGTTGTGGCACCAGTCGAGGATCGTGGTGACGCCGCCACCGATATGGCCCAAGGCGCCCACCAGGTTGCCGATGTAGTTGTCGTCGGGTCCGTAGTGGGTCGCAAGATTGGCGTGGATGTTGGCATGGTAGTCCGGTCCCAGCCATTCCGAGCCGATGGCGCGCAGGCCCGCCTGCCAGGCGTGGATGTGCGCATCGATCAGGCCGGGCATGACGATCATGTCGCGTGCATCGATCGTCTCGTCGGCGGTGGCTTCGATGCCGCGGCCGGCGGCAACGATGCGGTTGCCTTCGATCAGCAGGCGCGCGTCGCGATGATCGCCGACGGCATCGTCCATGCTGACCAGCCAGCCACAGTCAATCAGCGTGCGTTTCATCCGACTTCTCCCAAAACGAACGACCTCAATTCGTGCGCCAGCGGCTGACCAGGCCATCGAGCTTCTGCTGGCCCTTGGTCAGCAGGATGCCGAGCACCGCCAGCAGCAACAGGATCGCGAACACCTGGCCGGTCTCCAGCACCTGCCCGGCGAGCTGCAGCCGGGCGCCCAGACCGTAGCGTGCCGTCTGCATTTCGGCGGCCACGATCAGGATGATCGAGATCCCGAGCGCCAGCCGCAGGCCACCGAAGATCGCCGGCACGGCGGCCGGCAGCACGATCTTGCGCTGGATCTGCATGCGGGTGGCGCCAAGATCGCGCGCCGCCAGGATGAGGCCCTCGTCGCACTGGCGAACGCCAATGATCGTGTTGACCAGAATGGGAAACACGCAACCCAGCGCGCTGAGCGCGATCTGGAAGGCATTGCCGCTACCCAGCCAGATCACCAGCAGCGGCACCAGCGAGATTTTCGGCACCGGATAGATCGCCGCGACAAAAATATCGCAGACGGCATAGATGCGCCGCGAGGTTCCCATCAGGATGCCGAGCGCAATACCGACGAGCGCCGCCAGGAAGAAGCCGCCGAAGATGCGAAATAGCGTCAGCCCCAGGTCGTAGGCCAGGTTCTTGTTCACGAACAGATCGTACAGGCTCACGACCACGACCGAAGGCCGCGGCAGGTAGAGCTCGGGAACCTGCGCGACCTGGACCGACACCTCCCAGAAGACGAGGAACAGCGCCATGGCGATGGGGCCGTAGTACCAATAGCCGTCGCGCAGCCGCTCGTTTTGCGCCGCCGGCGGCAGCGACTCGTCACCGTCGACGGCGGTGGACTGCTTCACATCCGACATGACCGCCTCAATTCAACATCGACTTGCGCACTTCGTCGCGCAGCAAGCCGTAGATCTCGGTGAACAGCTCGCCGAAGCGCTTGTTGTTCTGGGTGTCGATGCCGCGCGGCCGCGGCAGGTCGACATCCAGCGTGCGCGCGATGCGGCCCGGCCGGGCCGTCATCACCGCGACGTGGTCGCCGAGATAGATGGCCTCCTCGATCGAATGGGTGATCAGGATCACGGTCTTGCCGCTGCGCTCGACCACCGACGAGAGCTGCTCCTGCAGGTAGAGCCGGGTTTGTGCGTCGAGCGCGCCGAACGGCTCATCGAGGAACAGGATGTCAGGCGACATGACGAGGCCGCGAGCCAGGCCGACGCGCTGCTTCATGCCACCGGACAATTGGCCCGGATAATGCTTCTCGAAACCGGCGAGCTCGACCGCCTTGATGGCTTCAGCCGCCCGCGCGTAGCGTTCATCGGCCGACACGCCCCCGAGCTCGAGGCCGAACGCGACGTTGTCCAGCACGGTGCGCCAGGGCAGCAGGTTGAAGGACTGCCAGACCGTGGCCATGCGCGGCGGATCACCGGCGCGGCGCTTGCCCGATCCGTCGCCGTACAGGAACTGGACCTTGCCTTCGCTGGCCGTGATCAGCCCACGCAGAATCAACAGCAACGTCGACTTGCCGCAGCCGCTGGGACCGACGATC
>DATEIF010000467.1:0-5275 GCA_035279205.1 Vineibacter sp. | reverse complement strand
GGTCACACTCGACGTCACGTTCACGCGCATCGCCGAGCACCCGTTCCCGGCCTACAAGAAGGTGCTGACCGCCGGCTTCAGCGCCCGCGGCAAGATCAAGCGCTCCGACTTCGGCATGACCGAATTCATCCCGGCGCTGGGCGACGAGATCGTGCTGATGATCGACGTCGAGGCCGTGCGCTGCGAAGGCGAAGCCGCCGAATCGCCGAGCTGCAAGGCGTAAGAGCGCGCCGGGAGGCGCGCGGTCAGGCGCGCGCCTCCGTGCGCTCAATGTCAGGCAGAAACCGTCGGCTTGAAGCGCAACGCCAGGACACGGCCGAACCAGACGGCGGCCAGCGACAGCGCTAGCGACAGGCCGATATAGGCCCCGGCCACGCCCCAGTGCCCATCGGCCGCCAGCGTGAACGTGTCGAGGCTCATCGCCGAGAACGTCGTGAAGCCACCGCAGAAACCGCTCATGACGAACTGTCGCGTCGCCGGCTTCACCAGCCAACGGCCGTCGGGTCCCGTCAGCGTCGCGAACAGGCCGATGATGAACGACCCCGCGACATTGACAAAGCCGGTCGCCCACAGCGGCCCGAGGCCGAACAGCGCCAGCAGCATCGGCGCCGACAGAAAGCGCGCCAGCGCCCCGATCGCGGCACCACAGCCGACGGCAAGATAGAGCATCATGGCCGCCACCGCCCGCGTCAGGCCAACAGCCGCGCGGCGAGCGCAAAGCCGATGCCGACGGCGGCCAGGCCCAGGGCGGTCGAACCGACGACGTTGAGTGCCGCGCGCCGCGGTTCGCCCTGCACAGCCAGGCTCAGCGTCTGCAGGGCGAACGAGGATACCGTGGTATAGCCGCCGAGGACGCCGACGATGGCGAATTCGCGGAACGCGGCCGTTGCCAGCGCACCCCCGGCCGTGGCCACGGTGCCGGCGAGGCCACCGATGACCATGTCGCCGGTGACGTTGACGACCAGCGTGCCCCACGGAAAGGTCTCGCCGATGCGACGCGCCACGGCGCCGGAAATCGTGAACCGCAAAATGCCGCCCAGGAAACCGCCCGCCAAAACCAGCATGCAGGCCGCGAAGTCCAAGACCATGACAGAGGCTCCTACCGCGATGAACGCGTCCGGTAGGAGTCATCAGCCTTGCGGCGGTTGTCGGGGGACCCCATCCCCATCGGTTCAGCCGACACTAGCGCACGCCGCGCGTGAAAGAAACCGCGGCTTTTCGGACCGCGGGCGTCCTCGCCGCACCCGCTCGTAGTGAAGCGCGAACGGCTGTCGGCGCTGGCGCACCGATGCGGGCGTGGACGCCCGCGGTCCGAAAAGCCCGATCACGTCACAGCCAGCGCCGCACGCGCGACTTGTAGGCGGCGTACCGTGGGCCAAACCTGCGCTCGAGATCGACTTCCTCGCGCGCAATGACGGTGTAGCGCAGCACGATCAGCAACGGGACCAGCAGCAGCGGCAGCCAGGCGTTGTTGTCGGCGACGGCGACGCCCAGATGGATGGCGCTCAGCCCGAGATAGATCGGATTGCGCGAATAGCGGTACGGCCCGCTGTCGACGATCGCGGTGCTGGCATGGCGTGATTGCACCGGGGTGCCGGCGCGACGAAACCGCCGGGTACAATCCACCACGATGGCGGTGCCCGCCACGATCATCGCGCCCCCGATCCATTGCCGCGACGACCAACGCAGCCCGGCAACGAGGTCCATCGGCAGGATCCAGCGATCCGCCAGCAACCCGATCGCCAGGGCGACCAGGAACAGCATCGACGGCTGGTTGAACGCGGTATTGCTTGCGGCGGCCATGCGGCAAGTCTAGCCGCGCCGCCGCCGCCGTCCAGCCTGTCGCTGCCGTCACCGAAAGCATCGCCGCCGGCGCGCGTCCCGATGATCCACATCGATTTCATTTTCGCGCCCTTGCATCGGCGTGCGCGAGGTGCTTAGTGTGCGCCTTTAATGACAACGCGCCCCCTGATCCCCGGGATGCCTCGGCATCTGCTCGGCATCGAAGGTCTGACGGCTGCCACCATCGCAGCCCTGCTGGATCTTTCGGAGACCTACATCGACACCAGCCGCTCGCTCGTGAAGAAACGCGATGTGCTGGCCGGTCGCACCATCATCAACC
This sequence comes from Vineibacter sp., assembly GCA_035279205.1. Taxonomy (GTDB): domain Bacteria; phylum Pseudomonadota; class Alphaproteobacteria; order Reyranellales; family Reyranellaceae; genus Vineibacter. The sequence goes on along the minus strand of DATEIF010000467.1, from coordinate 3,153 downwards.
TGTTCTTCGAGAACAGCACCCGCACCCGCACCTCCTTCGAGGTGGCCGCCAAGCGCCTGGGCGCCGACGTGGTGAACATGGAGGTGCAGAGCTCCTCGACCCGCAAGGGCGAAACCCTGCTCGACACCGCCATGACGCTCAACGCCATGCTGCCCGACGCCCTGGTCGTGCGGCACCAGGACTCGGGCGCCGTGAACCTGCTGTCGCAGAAGGTCAATTGCACCGTGGTGAACGGCGGCGACGGCCAGCACGAGCACCCGACCCAGGCGCTGCTCGACGCGCTCACCATCCGCCGCCGCAAGGGCAGGCTCGCCGGCCTGACGGTGGCGATCTGCGGCGATGTGCTGCACAGCCGGGTGGCGCGCTCCAACATCCACCTGCTGAACATCATGGGCGCGCGCGTGCGGGTGGTGGCGCCCGCCACCCTGATGCCGACCGAGGTCGACCGCCTGGGCGTCGAGCCGCACTTCAGCATGAAGAGCGGGCTGAAGGACGCCGACATCGTGATGATGCTGCGCCTGCAGACCGAGCGCATGAGCGGCTCGTTCGTGTCGACCAGCAGCGAGTACTTCCACTTCTTTGGCCTGGACGCCGAGAAACTGCGGGTGGCCAAGCCGGACGCGCTGATCATGCACCCCGGGCCGATGAACCGCGGCGTCGAGATCGACTCGGCGATGGCCGACGACATGCAGCGCAGCGTCATCCACGAGCAGGTCGAGATGGGCGTCGCCGTGCGCATGGCCTGCCTCGATGCGCTGGTCGGCGGCCTCAGCAACTACGACGAGCGCCTCGCCGGCGAGCGGGGACATTGAGATGGCCAACGGTACCGGCGCGCCCGTCGCCTACATCAACGCCCGCCTGATCGACCCGATCGCCGGCACCGACGCGCCGGGCAGCCTGTTGGTCGGCGCCGACGGCAAGATCGCCGATTTCGGCCCCAACCTGTTCTCCAGCGGCGCACCGTGGGGCATCGAGACCGTCGACTGCCAGCGCCATTGCCTGGCGCCCGGCATCGTCGATCTGCGCGTGCACACCGGCGAGCCCGGCGAGGAGCACAAGGAGACACTCGACACCGCCGGGCAGGCCGCGGCCGCCGGCGGCGTGACGTCGATGTGCATCCTGCCCGACACCGATCCGCCGTTCGACGATGCCTCGCTGATCGAGTTCGTGCATCGCCGCTCGCGCCAGGTGCGGCTGTCCAAGATGTATGCCTACGGCGCGCTCACCATGGATCTGCAGGGTGAGCAGCTCGCCGAGCTGGGCCTGCTGCAGGAGGCCGGCGCGGTGGCTTTCACCGATGCCGATCGCGCGGTGGGCAACGCGCAGACCATGCGCCGCCTGCTCTACTACGCCAAGACGTTCGGCGCGCTGATCGTGCACCTGCCGCAGGAGCCCAGCCTGTCGAGCGGCCACATGAACAGCGGCGAGCTCGCGACCCGGCTGGGCCTGTCGGGCAACCACAAGCTCGCCGAAGTGATCATGCTGGAGCGCGACCTGCGCCTGGTCGAGATGACCGGCGCGCGCTACCACGCCAGCAAGATCTCCACCGCCGAGGGCGTCGATGCCATGCGCGCCGCCAAGGCGCGCGGGCTGCAGGTCACCTGCGATACGGCGCCGCACTATTTTGCCCTCAATGAGCTCGCGGTGGGCGACTATCGCACCTTCGCCAAGGTCGTGCCGCCGCTGCGCAGCGAAGCCGACCGGCGCGCCATCGTCGAGGGGTTGAAGGACGGCACCATCGACTGCATCGTCTCCGACCACCGGCCGCAGGACGTCGAGAGCAAGCGCGTGCCCTTCGCCATGGCGCAGCCCGGCGTCGTCGGCCTGGAGACCTTGCTGCCGATTGCGCTGGAGCTGTACCACAACCGCCATATGAGCCTGCCCGCGATCTGGCAGCGGCTGGCCAGCACGCCGGCGCGACTGTTCAATCTCCCCGGCGGACGCTTCGAGAAAGGCGCGCCGGCCGATCTCGTGCTGTTCGACCCCGACATCGCCTGGGTGGTCGATCCCGAGCAGTTCAACAGCAAGACCGGCAACACCGCCTTCGACGAGCGCCCGACGCAGGGCCGCGCCCTGCTGACCGTCGTTGACGGCCGCGTCATCTACCGCGACGCCGCGCGCTGGCCCGCCACCGCCGCGTCGTGATCGAGAGCGACGTCGACATCATCACCGCCGACGGTGTGATGAACACATTCCGGGTGCGGCCGAAGCAGGACGTGCCCTACCCGGCCGTGATCATGCTGATGGACGCCGCCGGCGTACGCGGGGCGCTGCGCGACATCGCGCGGCGCATCGCGGCGGCGGGCTATGTCGTATTCGTGCCCAACCTCTACTACCGCACCGCGCGTGATTTCGTGGCCGGGCCACTGCACGATCATCCTGACGTCGACAAGAACACCGCCGAGATGACACGCCATCGCAGCGCGATCGGTCACCCCGAGGTGACCCGCGATGTCGGCGTGCTGCTCGATCACATCGGCGCCGACCCGTCGGTACGCCGCGGCAAGGTCGGCACGGTCGGCTACTGCATGAGCGGTGCCTATGTAGTGACCACGGCGGCGAGCTGGCCCGACCGCATCGCCTGCGGTGCGTCGTTTTACGGCACCCGGATGATGGCCGATCAGCCGCAGGCGCCCTGGCGCCGGCTGGGCGAGATCGAGGCCGAACTCTATTTCGCCTTTGCCGAGTTCGACTCCTACGTGCCGCTCGAGCAGGTTGCCGCATTCAAGACGCACCTGGCCCAGGCGCCCTTTCGCAGCACGGTCGAGATCCTGCCCGGTACCGGCCACGGCTACGCGTTCGCCGACAGCGTCACCTACAACAAAATGGCGGCCGAGCAGCACTTTCACACCATGCTCGCCCTCTTTCGCCGCCATCTCTAACCATGGCCGGAAGTGGTCCCAGTGGCGCACTGTGGCAGGGGACGCTACATTTTCGCCATCTTCGGGGCCAATGTCGCTGGCATCGTCCTTCCCAATGCTCAATCGGGGCCGCTCCATGCGTATCGCCACCCTTACCGCTGTCGCAGCGCTTGCCGTGCTGGGGGCCGGCACCGCCGCCGCGCAGCCGCAACCCTCGCTCGACCGCTCGAGCGACATGCTCGACACGATGACGCGGCGGCTGAAGCTCTGCGCCGAGATCACCGACACCGCC
>DATEIF010000466.1:0-2987 GCA_035279205.1 Vineibacter sp. | reverse complement strand
GTCCGTCATGCGTGGCGATAGAGAACGGCGTTGCACACGGCATCGGCCACGGCGGCGATGCCTTCGTCGGCGCGGCAATTGGTGCACAGCACCGGACGCCCCTGCCGCACCGCCAGCGCCTCGGCGCGCATGCGCGGCAGGTCGACGCCGACATAGGGATGCAGATCGATCTTGTTGATGACCAGCAAGTCGGACTGAATCACGCCCGGCCCGCGCTTGCGCGGGATGTCATCGCCGCCGGCGACGTCGATGACGAACAGCCAATAGTCGACGAGGTCGAGCGAGAAGGTCGAAGCCAGGTTGTCGCCGCCGCTCTCGATCAGGATCAGGTCAAGGCCGGGAAAGGTCCGGTCGAGGCTGTCGGCGGCCTCGATATTGAGCGTTGGATCCTCGCGGATGACCGTATGCGGACAGGCCCCCGCCTCCACCGCCAAAATACGCTCCGGCTCCAGCAGCTGGGCGCGGCGCAGGCGCTCGGCATCCTCGTGCGTGACCAGATCGTTGGTGATCACGGCGATCTGGATGCCCCGTCCGCGCAGTAGCGGAATGAGACGCTCGAGCAGCGCCGTCTTGCCCGAGCCCACCGGCCCGCCGATCCCGATCCGGGCGGCGCCTTGTCCGCTGGTCTTCATCGCAGCATGTACCTTCGGCTGAGCGGCACGACCGATGCCGGCGGGCACATCAGCAGCTGTCCGTCGGCCCGCACCTCGAAGGTGGCCGGATCGACCTCGATGTGTGGCAGCGCATCGTTGCGGACCATGTCGCGCTTGCCGAGCCCGCGCGCCGAGCGGATCGGCAGCATCGCCTTGCCGACCCCGAGCTTGCGCTTGACGTCCGCCTGCACGGCCAGCCGCGAGACGAAGGTGACGCCCAGGTGCTGTGGCGAGACGCCCGTGGCACCCCACATCGGACGCTGGATCAGCGGCTCGCTGCTGCTCTGGCTGGCATTGCCATCCGCCATCGGCGCCCAGGCGATGAAGCCGCGCTTCATCACCAGCCGCGGCTTGATGCCGAAGGATGCGCGCGGCCAGAACACGAGGTCGGCCATCTTGCCGGCCTCGATGGAGCCGACATGGCCGTCGATGCCGGCGGCAATGGCGGGATTGATCGTGTATTTGGCGACATAGCGCTTGATGCGCTCGTTGTCGGCGCGCGCCGTCGTTTCCTGCGGCAACCGGCCGACGCGGTCCTTCATGACACTGGCGAGTTGCCAGCACTTGGCGACGTTCTCGGCCAGCCGTCCCATGCCCTGGGTGTCGGTGGCGAAGATCGAGATGGCGCCCATGTCGTGCAGGAAATCCTCGGCCGCCATGCTCTGCGGCCGGACGCGCGACTCGGCAAACGCCAGATCCTCGGCCAGCCGCCAGTTCATGGCATGCGCCAGCATGGTCATCGGCAGGCCCTCGTTGAGGGCATAGGCGGTGTAGGGATTGGTGGGGTTGGTCGACGACGGCAGCACGTTCGCCTGCCCATTGACCCGCAGCAGGTCGGGTGCATGGCCGCCGCCAGCGCCCTCGGTGTGATACATGTGGATGGTGCGCCCGCCGATCGCACGCAGTGTGTCCTCGCAGAAGCCGAACTCGTTGATCGTGTCGGTATGCAGGTTCACGCAGAAGTCGTTGCGGTCGGCCGCCACCAGCGCGCCATCGATCACGGCACCTGAGGCGCCGAAATCCTCGTGGATCTTCACACCAAGCGCGCCGCCCGCCACCGACTCCTCCACGGCGCCCGGATCGGAGCAACCGCGCCCCAGGAAGCCAAAGTTGAGGCAGGAGTGATCGGCGCCCTGGATGAGCTGGCCGAGCACATTGGGACCGGAGCAGCTGACGTCGAAATGCGGACCGGGTGACATCCCGATCATGGTGGTGGTGCCGCCGGCCAGCGCATGCTCGCTCTGCTGCGGACAGAGGAAATGCGCGTGGGCCTCGACCGCGCCCGCGGTGATGATGTAGGGCTCGCCGTGGAAGACGGTGGTGTTGGGTCCCGTGCGCAGCTTGGGATCGACGCCGTCCATGATGTCGGGGTTGCCGGCCTTGCCGATGCCGACGATCAATCCATCACGGATGCCGATGTCGGCTTTTACGATGCCCTGAACGGCATCGATGATGGTGGCGTTCTGGATCACCGTGTCCAACGCACCCGACGCATAGGTGCCGCCGACCTGGAAGCCCTCGCCATCGCGCATCGCCTTGCCGGCGCCGGTCGTGAGCTCATCGCCATAGACCGTGAAGTCGCGCTCGATCTCGGCCAGCAGGCTGGTATCACCCAGGCGCACGAGATCGCCGGTGGTCGGGCCATAGGTCGCGGCGTAGTCCTTGCGGGATATCCTGGCCATGGTCTCACGCGCCCCGGTAGCCATCGCGGCGTGCCGCGGCCAGCGCCGCCTGGCGCACGGCATCATCATCGAGGTGGCCGCGCGTCAGGCCGGCCTGACCCTGCACGACCCGCGCGCCACCCATAGGCACGAGACCGACGCGCTTGCGCAGTCCTGGCTCGAAACGCACGCCACCACCCGAGCCGACATCAAGCCGCATGCCGAAGGCCTTGCTGCGATCGAAATCGAGCGCGCGATTGACTTCGAAGAAATGCGTGTGGCTGCGCACCTGGATGTCACGATCGCCGGTGTTGATCACATCAAGCTCGATCCGCGGGCGGCCGGCATTGAGCTCGATCTCGCCGTCCGCCGCGATGATCTCGCCGGCCTCGACGCTGTCGACCGTATCGCGGCCCGGTCCGATGGGCTTGAAGACGATCACCATCTTGGTGCCCTGCGCAAAGTTGGCTTCCACGGAAACCATCTCCACCATGGCCGCGACTCCGGGCTCGACATCGTCGCCGGTCAGCAGGCGGGCCGCCATGTCGACGATCGCCTCGTATGTCATGCCCTTGCGCGCGGCCAACAGCATCTCGTCGGCGATCAGCGCCACCGCCTCCGGATGGGACAGGCGCACACCGGCGGCCCGCAGGCGCCGGGCATGCTCGGCGGC
>DATEIF010000465.1:0-4788 GCA_035279205.1 Vineibacter sp. | reverse complement strand
CCAGCGGCACCATCGAGACCCGCGGCGCCATGGGCCAGCTCGTGGTCGACAACCTGAAATCCTGGTTCGCGCACCGCAAGCTGCTGACGCCGGTGGCGTGATATGCGCTAATAGTTTGGTCGAGTTCAGGAGGAAGCCATGGCCAAGAACGGAAAAGATCCCTCTAAGCTGCGCAGCCGCGAGTGGTTCGACAGCAAGAGCGACCCGACGATGACGGCGCTCTATCTCGAGCGCTACATGAATTTCGGCCTCACCCTGGCCGAGCTGCGCAGCGGCAAGCCGATCATCGGCATCGCCCAGACCGGCAGCGACCTGTCGCCCTGCAACCGGCATCACCTCGATCTCGCCTGGCGCATCCGGGACGGCATCCGCGACAGCGGTGGCATCCCGATCGAATTCCCCGTGCATCCGATCCAGGAGTCGGGCAAGCGTCCGACGGCGGCGCTCGACCGCAACCTCGCCTATCTCAGCGCGGTGGAGTCGCTGTACGGCTACTTCTTTGACGGCGTGGTGCTGACCACGGGGTGCGACAAGACCACACCGGCCATGTTGATGGCGGCGGCAACAGTCGATCTCCCGGCCATCGTCCTGTCGGGCGGACCGATGCTGGACGGCCATTTCGCCGGCGGCCTGGCGGGCTCGGGCACGATCGTGTGGTTCGCGCGCCAGGAACTGGCTGCCGGCCGCATCAACATGGACCAGTTCATCGAGATGGTGGCCTCGTCGGCGCCCAGCGTCGGGCACTGCAACACCATGGGAACGGCGCTGTCGATGAACAGCATGGCCGAGGCGCTGGGCATGTCGCTGCCGGGCTGCGCCGCCATCCCCGGCCCGTACAAGGAACGCGGCCAGATGGCCTACGAGACCGGGCGGCGCATCGTCGACATGGTGTGGGAGGACCTGCGGCCCTCGAAAATCCTCACCCGCAAGGCGTTCGAGAACGCCATCGTGGCGGCGAGCGCCCTGGGCGCCTCGACCAACTGCCCGCCGCACATCAACGCCATCGCACGGCACATGGGCGTGACGCTGGAGACGGGGGACTGGGACAAGATCGGCTACGATATTCCGCTGCTGGTGAACTGCATGCCGGCGGGCAAGTACCTGGGCGAGGCGTTCCACCGTGCCGGCGGCGTGCCGACGGTGATGGCCGAGCTGCTGCGCAAGGGCAAGGCGCACGGTGATGTGCTCACCGTGTCGGGCAAGACCATGGCCGAGAACCTCAAGAGCGCCAAGCCGGTCGATAACGATGTCATCATGTCGTACGACAAGCCGATGCTGAAGGAAGCCGGCTTCGCCGTGCTGCGCGGCAACCTCTTCGATTCGGCGATCATGAAGACGTCGGTGATCTCGCCCGAGTTCCGCAAGAAGTACCTGGAGAAGCCAGGCGACAAGGATGCCTTCGAGGGCACGGCGATCGTCTTCGACGGTCCCGAGGACTATCACCACCGCATCAATGATCCCTCGCTGCCGGTCGACGACACCAGCATCCTGTTCATCCGATACGCCGGACCGGTCGGCTATCCGGGTGCTGCCGAGGTGGTGAACATGCTGCCGCCGGATCGTCTGGTGAAGGGCGGCGTGCTGCTGCTGCCGTGTGTCGGCGATGGCCGGCAGAGCGGCACATCAGCCAGCCCTTCGATCCTCAACGCCTCACCGGAGGCGGCCGTCGGTGGCGGGCTGGCGCTGCTGAAGACGGGAGACAAGGTGCGCGTCGATCTGAAAAAGCGCCGCGCCGATATCCTGATCTCCGATGAGGAGCTGGCCAAACGCAAGGCGGAATGGAAGCCCAATTACCCGGCCAGCCAGACGCCCTGGCAGGAGCTGCAGCGCAAGTTTGTCGGCCAGCTCGACAGCGGTGCCTGTCTGGACTTCGCCATCAACTTCCAGCGCATCTCCGAGACCAAGGGCGTGCCGCGTCATTCGCATTGAGTCCTTGCACTGCTCTGCATCTGCGTGCCGGTTTCGCATGATGGCCGCGCCGCCTATCTATGGGCTGCCAAGACGGTGGTGGGACGCTAAGAACCGCCACCGTTTTCCCGCCGCGCATCGGTATGGAGGCGACCATCCGCACCAGCATCCTCGACATCCAGAAGATGAAGCAGCGCGGCGAGCGCTTTGCCATGGTGACGGCCTACGACTACACCGCGGCGCAGCTGGCCGATCGTGCTGGTATACCATTGCTGCTGGTGGGCGATTCGCTGGGCATGGTGATGCTCGGTCATTCGACCACCGTACCCGTGACCATCGACGACATGGTGCATCACGCGGCGGCCGTCGTGCGCGGCAGCACCAACGCACTGGTTGTCGCTGACCTGCCGTTCCTGTCCTACCCCGATGCCGGCCACGCGATCGATGCCGCCGGCCGGCTGATGCAGCAGGCCGGCGTCCAGGCGGTGAAGCTGGAGGGTGGTGCTGTCGTCGCGCCTGTTGTGCGCCGGCTGGTCGACCTCGGTGTCCCGGTGATGGGCCATCTCGGTTTCACGCCGCAATCGGTAAACCAGATCGGCCTGCGCATACAGGGCCGCAGCGCCGCTGCCGCCGCGCAACTACTGGCCGATGCCAAGGCCTTGGAAGAGGCCGGTGCCTTCGCCGTCGTCCTGGAACTGGTGCCGATGTCGCTGGCGGCGGTCGTCACCAAACGGCTGTCCGTTCCCACGATCGGCATCGGTGCCGGCGCCGGGTGTGATGGCCAGGTCCAGGTCTGGCACGACCTGCTGGGGCTTTATGACGACCTGCAGCCGCGCCACGCGAAGCGCTATGCCGAGCTGGGCAAGGCCATCGAGGCGGCGTTGCGCGCCTACGCCGCCGACGTCCGCGAGGGCGGCTTTCCGACCCCGGCGCACGGCGCCGACATGAAAGCGGAGGCGTTGGCCGCCGCCCTTGCGACTGCCGACGGCACCACGACCTGAAAGAGGTACCGCCATGGACGTGATCCCGACGATCGCCGCCTTTCGACAGGCGCGAACGCGCTATCCGGCGCTGGGGCTGGTGCCCACCATGGGCTTTCTGCACGAGGGACATCTCAGCCTGGTGCGCCGTGCCAAGCAGGACTGTGGTGCCGCGGCGGTGAGCGTCTTCGTGAACCCGACCCAGTTCGGCCCACGCGAGGACTTCAGTACCTATCCGCGCAACATGGAGCGCGACTTGGCACTGCTGCGCGACCTGGGCACCGATGTCGTCTTTACGCCCGACGTCAGCGAGGTCTACCCACAGGGACACGCGACAGGGATCGAGGTCGGCGTCGTGACGGAGCCCCTGGAAGGGGCGGTGCGGCCGGGGCATTTCCGCGGCGTTGCTACCGTCGTGTGCAAGCTGTTCAACATCACCCAGCCGACCAAAGCCTATTTCGGTCAGAAGGACGCGCAGCAGACCGTGGTGATCCGCAAGATGGTGCGCGATCTCGACATGCCATTGGATGTCGTGGTCTGCCCGACCGTTCGGGAAGCCGATGGCCTGGCCATGAGCAGTCGCAACACCTATCTGGCACCGGCCGAGCGTCAGGCGGCCTCGGTGCTGTACCGGGCGCTGGGCGCGGCCGAAAAGCGCTTTGCAGCCGGCGAGCGCGACGCCGAGGCTCTGCGCGACGTGCTGCGCGCGACGATTGCGAGCGAGCCGCTCGCCGCCGCGCCCGACTACGTGAGCGTGGCGGACCGCGATACCTTGCGGGAACTGCAAACCGTAACCGAGGGTGGGGCGTTGCTGTCGCTGGCCGTACGCTTCGGCAAGACACGCCTGATCGACAATATCGTCGTCGGCTAACGCCTGTTCCTCCCCTGTGCGAGCATCGATCGTGCCGTTTGCGCGCGAACGGAGAGATGCTACGCTGCCCTTCGATCCGGCGCCAAGACCGGTGCCGGAAGGGATGGAAGCGCTTACGGGAGGTTTCATGAAACGCGTATTGGCATTGGCCATCGCGAGCGCCGTTGCGCTCGGCACCACAGCCGCGCAGGCGCAGGAGAAGATCACCGTCTGGTTCACCAAGGCGTTCTATCCATCCGAGGACAAGGCGCTGCAGGACGCGATCGCCAAGTTCAAGGCAAAGACCGGTGTCGAGGTCGAGCTATCGCTGTTCTCGCCCGAGGACGTGGTGACCAAGTCGGTGTCGGCGGTCGAGGCGGGGACGCCGCCCGATGTCGGTTTCGGCTTGACCTATGACTTCCGGGTCACCGGCAAATGGGCCTTCGAAGGCAAGCTCGAGGACATCTCCGACGTGATCGCGCCGCTCAAGGGTCAGTACCTGGAAGGGCCGCTGTCGACCACCTTCCTGATGAACGGCAAGACCAACAAGAAGGCCTACTACGCCGCGCCGGTCGAGTTGCAGCTGATGCATATCGAGTACTGGATCGACATGGTTCAGGATGCCGGCTTCAAGGAAAGCGATGTCCCTGAGGACTGGAAGGGTTTCTGGGATTTCTGGTGCGACAAGGTGCAGGGCGCGCTGCGCAAGAAGGGGCAACGCGTCTTCGGCATCGGCCATCCGGCCAGCATCCAGGCGTCCGACACGGTGTACTCGTTCAGCATGTTCATGAACGCGTACAACGTGAAGGTCGTCGATGACGACGGCAAGCTGGTGCTCGACCAGCCCGACAACAAGGCGGGCTTCGCCAAGGCGATCGGCGACTACGCCTCGATCGTCTCGCGTGGCTGCTCGCCCGCATCGTCGGTGAACTGGACCGATGTCGACAACAACCTGAACTTCGCCAACAAGACGACCGTGATGACGCATAACGCGACCATCTCGATCGCCGCCGCTCAGATGGACGCGATGAACAAGGCGGAGAACACGCC
>DATEIF010000464.1:0-11583 GCA_035279205.1 Vineibacter sp. | reverse complement strand
TGGTCGCGATCCAGAATCCCGATGGCGGCTGGGGTGAGGACTGCGAGAGCTACAAGCTCGACTACAAGGGCTACGAGCCCGCACCGTCGACCGCCTCGCAGACGGCCTGGGCGTTGCTGGGCCTGATGGCAGCCGGCGAGGTCGACCATCCCGCTGTCGCCCGTGGGATCGCACACTTGAAGCGGACGCAGCAGGACGACGGGCTGTGGGCGCAGGAGCACTACACCGGCGGCGGCTTCCCGCGCGTGTTCTATCTGCGCTACCACGGCTATCCCAAGATCTTCCCGCTGTGGGCCGTGGCGCGCTACCGCAACCTCAAGGCCGGCAACTCCCGCCACGTCGCCTATGGGCTTTAGCCCTTCTCCCCGCGCAGGCGGGGAGAAGGTGGCGCGAAGCGCCGGATGAGGGGCTTTGCGGCGCTGAGGCGAAACAAGGGCGCAAAGGAGCAGACTCCATTGCCAGGCAATCCGTGCTTGCAAGATCGCGAAGCCCCTCATCCGCCTCTTCGGGGCACCTTCTCCCCGCCTGCGCGGGGAGAAGGGTGATTCCGATGCTGATCATCGTCACCGGCATGCAGCGCGAAGCGCGCGTCGTCAGTCGTGGCGGCGAGGTCGTGGTATCGGGCGGCGACAACGCGACGCTGGCCGCCAAGATCGAGGCCGTCGCCCGGCGTGGCGCGGGCGCTGTTCTCAGCATCGGCATCGGCGGTGGGCTGGTGCCCGATCTACTGGTCGGTTCCACTGTCATCGGCGACGCCGTGGTGTTCGACGGCACGCGGCTGCCGACCGATGAACGCTGGCGCCATGACATCGCCGCCCGCCTGCCGGATGCCGTCACAGGCATCATCGCCGGCGGCGACCGCATCGTCAGCAGCCCCACCGCGAAGGCAGCACTGCATCGCGCGACGGACGCTCTGCTGGTCGACATGGAATCGCACATTGCCGCGCGCACGGCGGCGGCAATGGCCCTGCCCTTCGCGGCGCTGCGCGTGGTTTCAGACGGTGTCGGCGATACACTGCCGCCGGCGGCGCTGACAGCGATCGGACCGGGCGGCGAACTGAGGCTGGGCGCGGTGCTGCGCTCGATCGCAGCGCAGCCGGGTCAGATCCCGGACCTGATCCGCACGGCGCGCCACAGCCGGCGCGCCATGGCAGGCCTAGCCGGTTGCGCTGCCCTTCTGGGTACCGGCTTTGCTTGCCCGTACCTTGGCTAGCGCCAGCTCGACATGGCGCGAGAAATTGTATTCGGCCGGCCGCTGGTTGGTCAGCGGGATGTCGGGTGCCATCGGCCCCTCGGTCTTCACGCCGCGCATCGCGATCGGCAGCATCTTCCAGGGACGCTTCACCGAGTCGGCCACCGCCGTGCCCTCGAAGCCGCAATGGACCATGCAGTTGGCGCACTTCTCATAGTTGCCGACACCGTACTTGTCCCAGTCGGTGTCTTCCATCAGCTCCTTGAAGGTCTTGGCATAGCCTTCACCGAGCAGATAGCAGGGCTTCTGCCAGCCGAACACGCAGCGCAACGGCATGCTCCAGGGCGAGCATTCGTAGGTCTGGTTGCCGGCCAGGAAGTCGAGGAACAGCTCGGACTGGGTGAACTGCCACTTCTTGCCGCCGTCGCCGCGGCCCAGGATGTCGCGGAACAGCTGCCGGGTGCGCTCGCGGTCGAGGAAGTGCTGCTGATCGGGGGCGCGCTCGTAGGCGTAGCCGGGCGACACGGTGATGCCATCCAGGCCCATCGCCATCATGTCGTCGAAGAACGCCGCCACGCGCGCCGGATCGGAATCGTTGAACAGCGTGCAGTTGATCTGGGTGCGGAACCCCTTCTCCTTGGCGAGCTTGATGGCGGCAACGGCGACGTCGTAGGTGCCCTTCTGGCACACCGACTTGTCGTGCATCGCCTTGTCGCCGTCGAGATGGATCGACCAGGTGAAGTTCGGGTTGGGCGTGTAGTCGTCGATCTTCTTGGCCAGCAGCAGCGCGTTGGTGCACAGGATCACGAACTTGTTGCGCTCGATGAAGCCCTTGACGATGCGCGGCATGTCGCGATGCAGCAGCGGCTCGCCGCCGGCGATCGACACGGCAGGCGCACCGCACTCGTCGATGGCCTCCATGCACTCGTCGTAGCTCATCCGCATGTTCAGGATGTCGTCGGGGTAGTCGATCTTGCCGCAGCCCGCGCAGACGAGGTTGCAGCGATAGAGCGGCTCCAGCATCAGGACCAGCGGATAGCGCTTGCGGCCGGTCAGGTGCTGCTTGACGACATAGGCACCGACACGCGCTGCCTGTCTGAAAGGAATGGTCACGCTATTCTCCGTTCCGATCGGCTGGGACGCGCGCCGACCGGATCAGGTCCTGAGTTCGGGGGGCAAACGGAACGTGATGTTCTCCTTTTTGCCATCCATTTCGGTAATTTCAAGGTCGTTGTCGATGCGGCGCAGTGCCTCGATGACGTCCAGGACCAGCCGCTCCGGCGCCGAGGCGCCGGCCGTAAGGCCGATGACGTCCTTGCCCTTGAGCCAGGCCATGTCGAGCTCGCTGGCATCGGCGATGAGGTAGCTGGGCACGCCGCTCTCGTGGCCGATCTCGCGCAGGCGGTTCGAGTTGGAGCTGTTGCGGGCGCCCACCACCAGGACCAGATCGACGATCTTGCACAGCTCGCGTACCGCCGTCTGCCGGTTCTGGGTTGCATAGCAGATATCCGATGTGTCCGGCCCGACGATGTCATGGAACTTGCGTTGCAAAGCCGCAATGATCGCGCGGGTATCGTCGATGCTGAGGGTGGTCTGCGTTACATATGCAACCTTAGAATCCGAGGGGATATTCAACGCCTCGACATCGGCTTCGGAGGAGACCAGGTGCGTCGGGCCGCCGACCTGCCCCATCGTGCCCTCGACTTCCGGGTGGCCGGCATGGCCGATCAGGATCAGGGTCCGCCCCTGCCCGACATAGCGTTTGCCTTGAATGTGAACTTTCGTGACCAGCGGGCAGGTGGCATCGAGCACCGGCAGCTGGCGCGATGATGCCTCGTCAATGACGGCCTGGGAGACCCCGTGGGCGCTGAACACCGTCACCGCGCCGTCAGGAATCTCGTCGAGGTTCTCGACAAAACGCGCCCCCTTGCTCTTCAGCGTGTCGACGACGTGGCGGTTGTGGACAATCTCATGGCGGACGTAGACCGGCGCGCCGAAGCGATCCAGGGCCCGTTCCACGATCTCAATCGCGCGGACAACCCCCGCGCAGAACCCGCGGGGCTGTGCAAGCACTACGCGCATAGTGGACTCCAATGTGAGGCTTTTTTCCTTGCGTTTTGGGCCGGACGCCTAGCGGATCGCATGCCTTTTGTCACTGTCTCCAAGGTCCCCCTGTCATGCAACAGCTTTCTGTCACAACAATGCCATAGCCGTGGGACCAATTACCGGATCAGGCGGCCCGTTGCACCATCGGGTCGCACGATATATTGGCAAGCCGACAGGGGGCTGTCGTGGTAGCGGCCATGGTCCAGCCCAGCCCTGCGGGAGACGGCAAAGAATGAGTACGACAGTGGGCCGGACGGTCGACACGGCCGGTCCTCGAACCGCCACGCCACCGGATTTCCGGACGGCCCTGGACGAGGCAGCGGCGGCCACCGACGCCGCCCTCGAGCAGCTGCTGCCGAAGCCCGAGGGACTGCATGCCCGCGTCCACGAGGCGATGCGCTACGCCGTCTTTGCCGGCGGCAAGCGGCTGCGGCCATTCCTGGTGCTGCAAAGCGCCGGGCTTTTTGCGGTTAGGCACGAGCAGGCGGTGCGCGTCGCGGCGGCGATCGAGGCCCTGCACACCTACTCGCTGGTCCATGACGACCTGCCCTGCATGGACGACGATGACCTGCGTCGCGGCCGGCCGACCACGCACAAAGCCTTCGACGAGGCCACGGCGGTTCTTGCCGGCGATGCGTTGCTCACGATCGCGTTCGAGATTCTGGCCGGCGATGCAACCCACGAGTCCGCGGCGGTCCGCTGCCGCCTGGTGCGCGAGCTTGCCGTCGCTGCCGGCAGCAACGGCATGGTCGGCGGCCAGATGATCGACATGATGGCCCCCGACAAGACCTTCGGCGCCGACGACGTCATCCAGCTCCAGCGGCTGAAGACGGGGGCGCTGTTCGAATTCTGCTGCGTGGCCGGCGCCATCCTCGGCCAGGCCACAGCCGAGGACGAGGCGCGTTTGCGCGACTATGCGCGCGACATCGGCCTTACGTTCCAGATCACCGACGATCTGCTGGATGTGCTGGGCTCGGCCGAGAAGACCGGCAAGGCCGTCGGCAAGGACAAGGATCAGGGCAAGGCAACGCTGGTGTCCCTGTGGGGCATCGACGCTGCGCGTGCCGAAGCGCATGCCCTGGCGCAGCGCAGCGTCAAGACGCTGACACCCTACGGGACAGCAGCGGCAGCGCTGCAGGCCCTCCCCGCCTTCCTGCTGGATCGCGACTCCTGATCACTCGAGCCACGTCCGTGGAGCTCTCATGCGACGAATAGTGTTCCTCGTTGGCCTGTTGGCTGTGTCGCTGACCTTCGGTGTCCAAGCCGAGGCCCAGCGCAAGCCATCGCCGCCGCCCGCTGCGGCAGCAGCCGCATCGCCCACCAAGACGATCCAGGCGTTCTACGACTCGCTGCTGGATTCGATGAAGCGCGCCAAGGAACTCGGCGTCACGGGCCGCTACAAGCGGCTGGAGCCGGCCGTCGATGCGACCTTTGACATGCCGACCATGGCACAGCAGATGGTGGGTCCGGCGTGGGCCACCATGTCCGCAAGCGACCAGCAGATGCTGACCGACCGCGTGCGGCGCATGACCATTGCGGGCTACGCCCAGAATTTCGACGGCTACACCGGCGAGAACTTCGTCGTGGACCCGACCGTCCAGGAACGCGATGGCGGACAGATCGTCACCACGCGGCTGACGATACCGGGCAAGGACGATGTCGCCTTCCTGTACCGCATGCGCAACAACAGCGGCGCCTGGAAGGTCGTCGACATCTATCTCGACGGACACATCAGCCAGGTGGCGTTCCGCCGGTCTGATTTCGCCTCGACGCTGCGCAACGGCGGTGCCGCCGCGCTGGCCAAGAAGCTCGACGAGCTGACCGACAAGATGCTGAGTGGCGCTCAGTAGCGCTTGCCGTCGGGCGATGCCCAGCTGAGCAAGGCCGGCAGCGCCAACAGCATCGTTGCCAGAATCCAGAACAGCGAGATCAGCAGGATCACGCCCATGCTCGCTGTACCGGGATGGCTGGAGAATGACAGCGTGCCGAACGCCGCTGCCGTGGTGCCGGCGCTGGTGATCACGGCCCGGGTCAGGGACGATTGCAGCAGCTTGCGCTGGCCGCCGCGCCAGGCCATCACGAAATAGATATCGAACGCGATCCCGACGCCGAACAGCAGCGGCAGCGCGATGATATTGGCGAGGTTGAGCGCAATGCCCAGGAACACGCAGCTTGCCAAGGTCAGCAGGCCGGCGAGCAGCAATGGCGCCAGCGCCATCAGCACATCACCGATCCGGCGCAGGGCCAGCACCAGGATCACGGCAATCAAGATCAGCGACAGCGCCCCCGCCTTGAGGAACGCGTCGACGATGACCTTGCCTGACTCCTCGATAATGATCGGCGTACCCGTCGCATCGGGCGCCACGCGCAGCACGGCTTCGGTGAAGCGGGCGAGCGCCTCGCTGCCGTGGGTATCGCCGGAGGGAAACACCTGAAGGCGGTACTGGCCGTCTGTCGAGATCCAGTCGCGCACCAGGTCCGCCGGCAGCGTCTCGGTGCTGATCGGTTCGGGATGCAGGGCCACGCGCAGCTGCCGCAGGATCGTTTGCAGGCCGGGCAGGAAAGCCTTGGCCGCCTTGGCCCACACTGTCGGATCGGCACCGGCCAGGCGATCGATAAGCGCCGCCAACCGTTGGGCGTGAGCGCTGCTGCCCGTTGCTTCACCGGCGGCCGCAGCCTCCTTCAGCATCGTGGACGCGGCCTGCAGGCTGTTCACGATGTCGGCATCCGTCGGCGGCTTGGGCCTGACGAGCGGATTGAAGACCGTGTCGAGCAAACCAGCCGCATCGGCCAGCAGCGCCAGCTTCTCGGTCTGCTGATCGGGCACGAACGTGTCGATCGTCAGGACGTGCGAAACCTCGGGCAGTTTGGCGAGCCGCTCGGCCAGTGCCGCCGTCGCGGCGCGCGAGGGCTGCAATACGTTGATAAAAATGGGTGACGTCTGCGGGTTCTGCATCAGATCCAGCGCCGTCGCCACGGCCTCCGACTGGCGGCTGCGCAGGTTCAACGGATTGGAGTCGAAACGCAGCGACGGCAGGAGAGTAAGACAGGCCAGGCACAGCACTGTCGCCGTGACGAGGATCCACCGTGCCCGGCGCGCCAGCGCATGATCGAGCGATGCCAGCCGGTGAAAGCCGGGTTCTTCGGCCTCTCCGCGCGGCGCGAGCAGCGCCAGCAATGCCGGCAGCAGCGTGATGCTGAGCACGTAGGTTACGATCATGCCCGACCCGGCGATCATGCCGAGCTGGGCGAGGCCCGCGTAGTCGGTCGGCAGGAACGCATAGAACGCGGCGGTAACAGCCAGCGCCGCCAGCGTCAGTCCGCCGCCGATCCCAGCGCCGGCCGCGGTCAACGCCGCCGGCAGATCACCCAGGCGGTGACGCTCGGCGCGATAGCGCACGCAGAACTGGATGGCAAAGTCCACGCCCAGTCCGACGAACAGCACGATGAACGCCACCGAGATCACGTTGAAGGCGCCGTAGATGGCCAGTCCAAAGGCAGTCGTCACCGTCAGTCCGATGATCAAGGTCGCGAGGATCGCCCCGATCATGCGCACCGACCGGACGGCCAGCCACAGCATCGCCAGCACGGCGACGATCATGAACGCGGCCAGCAGGTCGCCGTTCTCCGCGATGGTCGCGAACTCCTCGTCAGCCATCGGCACCGGCCCGGTCAGGCGGACGCGAACGCCGGTTTGCGGCGTCAGACCAAGCTTCTCGGCCGCAGCGCGGATCGCAGCACTCGCCTTCTCGCCCGGCATCAGGGCGTCGTAGTCGAGCCTGGGCTGCACCTCGATGAAGCGGCGCGTGGGCGGCGGGCCTGGTCGCGCCTCGCTGATCAGCTCGCTCCAGCTGAAATACGCCGGCTTGCCGTCGAGCACGGTCTCGAGCGTGGTGGAAAAGGCCTTGATCGGCTCATCCAGCTCGGAAAGCTTGATCTGGCCGTGCTCCACGCCCTGCAGCATGGTCGACAATGTGGTCATGATGCCGCGCAGGCTGGGATCTGCCGACAGGACGCTGAGCAGAGGCTGCGCCTCGATCAACCGCTCGGTGGTTTTCTGAACGTCGGCCAGCGGCAGCAGCAGCAGCCCTTCCCGCTCGAACCACGGCCCGCCATCCAGCTGGCGCACGGCGGAGAGCAAGGGATCAGCCGCCAGCGCCTGCGTCAGAACGCGCGCCGCATCGTCGGCCCGCTCGGCACTGGCGCCATCCACCACCACGACGATCTGGTTGTTCTGGTGCGCAAACGCAGCGTCGTAGCGTACGACGTTCTGGCGCCACGCCGCCTTGGGCGAGACCAGGTTCTCACTGTTGGTGTCCATCCTGAAATGCAGGGCGGTGTACGCAGCCCCACCGGCACCCAGGACGAGAGCCAGGATCAAGACGATCCACGCATGACGGCTCGACAGGCGGACAACAGCAGAAACGAGGGAAGCAAGCATTCGGGTGCCGTCAGCAGTGGGAGCCGTGTCGGGGTATGTCGTCAATATTGCGCCGTCCGGCGCGGCACGTCACCATGCCCGCATGTCCCGCCTCACACCTGACATGCTCCTGCGTGCTTACTGCACGGGCATCTTCCCGATGGGCGAGACGCGCGAAGATCCGACCTTGTACTGGGTCGATCCCGACGAGCGGGCCGTCATCGAGCTGCATCACTTCCATCTGCCGCGCCGTTTGGCGCGCACGGTACGCAATGGCCCGTTCGAGGTCAGCTGCGACAGCGATTTCCGCGGCGTGATCGAAGCCTGCGCCGCCCCCCGCCCGCGCCAGCGCCAGAGCTGGATCAACCAGCCCATCGTCGAACTCTATACGGCGCTGTTCGATCGCGGGTTCGCGCACTCGGTCGAGTGCCGGCTGGGCGGCGAGCTTGTCGGCGGTCTCTATGGCGTGTCGATCAACGGCGCGTTCTTCGGCGAAAGCATGTTCAGCCGGGCACGCGACGCCAGCAAGGTGGCCCTGGTTCATCTCGTGGCGCGGCTGGTCAAGGGTGGCTTCCGTCTGCTGGATTGCCAGTTCATGACCGATCACCTGCGCCAGTTCGGCACGGTCGAGATCGGCCGGGCCGAATATCGAACGCGGCTTGCCGAGGCGCTGGCCACGCCGGCGACTTTCTATTTGGAGCTGGGCGGCGCGGAGGCCTGCGAGACGTTGGTGCAGGCCACAACCCACACGTCGTAGACCGAGCTGTCGAGCGCCGACAGGCCCGGCGACGAGGCGAACATCCAGCCGGAAAACAGCGTCTGGGCGCTCTGCCCGGGTTTGTTGTCGACGACGGTCACGAACGATGCGGCTTCGGCCGGTGCTTCCGGCACGTTGACCATGCACTCTGACACCGTGATCCGCAGCGTCCCGAACGCCACCGTGTCGCCCAGGGCGGCCGGAAAACGCCGCGTGCGGGTCGTGACCTTGTCCAACCCCTGCAGCATCACCGCACGCCGCTCGCCGGCCGGTGCTGCCGGCGATGGCTGCAGCGGCTTGAATGGCGCTGGCGGCATCTGCAGCACCGGTCCCGGAGGACTGGCGGGGCGTGGCTGCGGATCGGTCGGTGGCGGATCTGTCCGCTGCGCCCACGCCGATGGCAGGCACAGCACGCCGGCGACCATGGCTGCGGCCACGGCGCGGCACAATCGACGCTCTTCAAGCGGTGTGGGTATCACTTGCGATCTGCGTACGGCGCTTCGATCGTCTCAATCAACTCGCGAAATACGGCGCGAATTTGGTCGGGGTCGCAGCCCATCAGGACAGCATCCTCGAAAGCATCGGCGCAGAGCTGGCGAATCTCATCGAGATTCTGGTTCAGCACCTTGATCTTCTCCAGGCACGAGACCGGCTTGCCATCAGGCTGTTTCCAGACCGGGATGTTGGCCGGGGCAGACATCACTGCTTCTCCTTCGGCGGCTCGCCGCCGCTTGACCCGCCGGTGCCGCCCGGCTGGATGAAGCGCGACAGCAAGTCGGTGAAAGGCACCGCCCCCTGCGTCTTGGTGATCATGCCGCCGGCGGCCAGAAACTGGTCACTGCCGCCGGGCTCCAGCGTGATCCCGGTGCCACCCAGCAACGATTCGGTGATGATCTTGGCAAACGTGTCGGTGCTCAGCTTGATGTCGTTGCGGATCGACATCCGCACGATGGGATAATAGTCCTTGTCGAGCTCCATGGCTGTCACCGTGCCGACCTTGATGCCGCCCACAGTGACATCGGCACCGCGCTTCAGTCCGTCAACTCGCGGGAAGCGCGCCGAAATGTCGTAGCCCTTGGGCGTCGATGCTTCGGTGGCCGTGAAGGCGTAGACGCCAAACGCGATCGCCACGCACAGCACGATGGCGCCGATGACCGTTTCTACAATAGTGCGAGACACAATACGCTCCGCGCCGAATCACCTGCAGATTTATACAGCCTGGGACCGCGGACGTCTCGTCTGGCCGGCGGCAGGCCTACTCCGGCTTCCACGCCTCGTAGTCACCCGTCGCCTTGGGACGGCGCCCCTCGGCCAAGGTCGAGCCCGGCGGATGGTAGGCCAACGGCGTGCCCGACCGATTTTCCTGGTGCGCATGCTGCCACGGACGCCGGGTCGGCAGTCCCTCGGGTGGCGGCGGCTGGTCGGTCGTGTGGTGCAGCCAGCCGTGCCAATCCGGCGGCACGCGCGAGGCTTCAGCCTCGCCGTTATAAATTACCCACCGTTTTTGTCGCCGACCGTTCGCCGTCTTGCGCTCGCGGTAATAGCGATTGCCCTGCGAATCGGTGCCGACGAGATCACCGTTGAGCCACGTGAACAGCCGGGTACCGATCGTCATTGCAT
Source organism: Vineibacter sp. (assembly GCA_035279205.1). GTDB lineage: Bacteria > Pseudomonadota > Alphaproteobacteria > Reyranellales > Reyranellaceae > Vineibacter. Next base: position 1,488 of record DATEIF010000464.1, on the reverse strand, counting down.
CACGCTCTTTGCCACGCCGCGCCAAGCGGCATCGATAAATACAGGCGCGCTTGTACCGTTGCTCATCTGCCCTGGCAACGCGCAAACCGCGTGCGCATCATCGTTGGTGAGCGCTTCGACGTTTATGCGTCGCCGTTTCGGAGAGTGTTGCCATATTGCATCATGTAGTGTCGCCTGTGAGTTCTCTTACAAAATATTGTTGCGCTCTCAAGATTTTGTAATCTATCATCAACAGGTGGCTAGATGTGCCCATCGCGTTTGGGACGCGAATCGGTTCGGGGCACGTGTTTGGGGGCAGAAGATCGGATCATGCGTATTCCACGTCGCTATACCCGTGAAGGCGAGTCGCCCTATGCGCGACTGGCATTCCGGTCGGCTACGTCGGAAATCCGCAACCCCGATGGCTCCATCATCTTTCGCCAGGCCGACATCGAGGTACCCAGCGAGTGGTCGCAGGTCGCCTGCGATGTGCTGGCACAAAAGTACTTCCGCCGTGCCGGTGTGCCAGCGGCGCTGCGCGTCGTGCGCGAGGACGACGTGCCGGCATGGTTGTGGCGCCACATCGCCGACGACGATGCGCTGGCGGCACTGCCGGCCGACAAGCGCTTCGGCGGTGAGACGGACTCGCGGCAGGTGTTCGGTCGCCTCGCCGGCACCTGGACGTACTGGGGCTGGAAGGCCGGCTACTTCGACGGCGAGGAAGACGCACGCGCCTTCCACGACGAACTCTGCTTCATGCTGGCAGCGCAGATGGCGGCGCCCAATTCGCCGCAGTGGTTCAACACCGGTCTGCACTGGGCGTACGGCATCGATGGCCCGAGCCAGGGTCATCATTACGTCGACTACCGGACCGGTCGCCTGACGCGCAGCGACTCTGCTTACGCGCGTCCGCAGCCGCACGCCTGCTTCATCCAGAGCGTGGCCGACGATCTGGTCGGCGACGGCGGCATCATGGACCTGTGGGTGCGCGAGACCCGCTTGTTCAAGTACGGCTCCGGCACCGGCAGCAACTTCTCGCGCATCCGGGCCAGCGGCGAGAAGCTGTCGGGTGGCGGCAAGTCGTCGGGCCTGATGAGCTTCCTCAAGATCGGCGATCGCGCCGCGGGTGCCATCAAGTCCGGCGGCACGACGCGGCGCGCGGCCAAGATGGTGGTGGTCGATGTCGATCATCCCGACGTCGAGGCCTTCATCGATTGGAAGGTGACCGAGGAACAGAAGGTCGCCGCCCTGGTGACCGGCTCGCGCCTCGCCAACCGGCACCTGAACGCGATCATGCAGGCGTGCGTCAGCGGCAGTGCCGACGGCGACGCTGCGTTCGATCCGGCACGCAACGCGACGCTGCGGCGTGAGATCGTCGCCGCGCGCAAGGCGATGATCCCCGAGAACTACATTCAGCGGGTCATTGCCTTCGCCCGTCAGGGTTACCGTCATATCGAGTTCCCGGTCTACGACACCGATTGGGAATCGGACGCCTACAACACGGTCTCG
>DATEIF010000463.1:0-3381 GCA_035279205.1 Vineibacter sp. | reverse complement strand
TGTTCTCCGCGACGGTCAGCGACGAGAACAGGGCGCCGTCCTGAAACAATACACCCCAACGGGTTTGCACGCGGTGCCGCTCTTCGGGGGAAAGCGCACCGACATCTTCGCCAAAGACTTCGATGCGCCCCTCCCGCCACGGGTTCAAGCCGACGATGGTGCGCAACAACACCGACTTGCCGGAGCCTGAGCCCCCGACCAGCCCGACAATCTCGCCACGGAACACGTCGAAATCGAGGCGGTCATGCAGCACCTGCGAACCGAACTGGTTGCGCAGGCCGCGGATCGAAATCACCCGCTCGCGCCCCTGCGACTGGTCGCTGATCTGGCCGCCGTCGATCAGGGTCGGCAATGTCGCTGCGTCGTTCATCTCACACCCCTGCCAACAGGAAGATGATCGAGAACAACGCGTCCAGCACGACGACGAAGAAGATCGATTCGACCACCGATTTCGTTGTCTGGCGACCAACGCTTTCCGCGGAGCCTCGCACCTGCAGGCCTTCGTAGCAGCCGACCGCGGCAATGACGAAGGCGAACACCGGCGCTTTGATCATGCCCGACCAGAAATGCCAGATATAGACGGTATCGCGCAGGCGATCGAAGAACTGGGCCAGGGTGAAATCCAGATAGATCATACAGGCCATCGCCCCGCCGAGCAGCCCCATCATGTTGCCGAAGAACACCAGCAGCGGCATCGACAGCACCAGGGCCGCAATGCGCGGCACCACCAGCCACTCGACGGGATTGAGCGCCATGGTCCGCATGGCGTCGAGCTCGAGATTGACCTGCATGGTGCCGAGCTGCGCCGTGAAGGCGCTGCCCGACCGGCCGGCGACGATGATCGCGGTCAGCAGCACGCCCAATTCGCGCAGGACGGAAATACTGACCGCCTCGACCGTGAAATCCTGGGCGCCGAATGCCTTGAGCTGCTCGACGCCCTGGTAGGCCACCACGACGCCGATCAGAAAGGTGAGCACACCCACGATCGGCATGGCGAGGATCCACACCTCGTGCATCTGGGCGATCACCGACGACAACCGGAAGCGGCGCGGCTGGCGGATCGCACCGCCGATGACCACCAGGACTTCCCCGAAAAATCCGAGCAGACGCGCCGTCTGCTCGAAGAACTCCATGACCGTCTCGCCGAGGTCATTGAGCCAGTGGTAAAGCCAGCCCACGTGCTGCGGCTTGACCACGCCGGCAGCGGACCCCTTGGTCACGAGCTCGATCAACGCCAGGTGCTCCGGCTTGCCGCCTTCCACGGCGGCATCGGGAAACTGCTTGTGCAATCGAACGATTTCCAGGGCTCCTGCGGTATCCAGCTTGTCGATGGCGGCGATATCGATGACCGCGACGCCCCGCCGCCCGGCGGCGGGATCCTCGAGACGGCGCAGGTTGGCTACGGCGAACACCGTCCACGCGCCGCCAGCTTCCAGGATGACGCGACCACCACGGTCGATGGGCCGCAGCCACGGCTCGGTGGCAACGGGCTCGGCGGCATGGGAGGCGATATCAGTCATTGTTCGCGATTGGAGGCAAGTGGCAGCTATATGTCAACGCGGCGCGCTGGCCGGAGGGCGGTGTGATTTGCGGTTGCATCCATGAACGGCGCCTGGGCAGACTTGTCGACAAGGAGAATGCGATGGGAAAGTGGAAAAAACTCGACAAGATGGACCTCGCCGATGGCCTCGACGAGGACGTCTACGAGGAGCGGCTGACCCACCTTCAGTTCCAGCTTCTGCGCATCCAGCAATGGCTGGCGCACACCCATGGCCGGGTGATCGTTGCCATCGAAGGCTGGGACGCCGCCGGCAAGGGCGGACTGATCAAGCGCGTCACCGAGCGGCTCGACCCGCGCCCGCTTCATGTCTGGCAGATCGCCGCCCCGACCGCGGAAGAGCAAGGCAAGCACTATCTGTACCGCTTCTGGCAGAAGCTGCCGGCGCCCGGCGAGATCGCCATCTTCGACCGCACCTGGTACGGCCGGGTGCTGGTCGAGCGCGTCGAAAAATATGCCAGCAAGGACGCCTGGCGCCGTGCCTACGACGAGATCAACAATTTCGAACGGACGTTGACGGATGACGGTGTACGGCTGGTGAAGCTCTTGCTGCACATCAGTGCCAAGGAACAACGAAAGCGCATTGTCGGGCGCATGGAGGCGCCCGAAAAGCGCTTCAAGGTGACCGAGGATGATTTCCGCAACATTGCGAAGCGCGACGAGTACCTCGAAGCGTTCGACGACATGCTGGAGCGCACCGATACCGCCAACGCACCCTGGACCGTGATCGCGACGGACAGCAAGCGGCGCGCCCGCATCGAGGGCATCGACGCCATCGCCGAGGCGCTGGGCAAGGGCGCCGACCTGACCCCGCCGGAACTGGACCCCAAGGTCGTCGAAGCCGCCAAGGCCATGTGGGGCTGGGATCCGGCCGCGGCAGCGCGCGATGACCGCAAGGACAAGAACAAGGAAAACGATGAGTGATTGCCGGCGTGCCGTGAGCGTGGTCCGTCGGGCTGGCCTCGCGCTCCTGGGAGCGCGGGCCTCTGGCCCGCTCACGTATCGGCGCTACGCGCGTTCCCAGGGCCTTCGCACCTAATACACATTCCATGAAAGACCGCGTCTTCCACGGCTGGTGGGTTGTCGCCGGCACCTTTGCCGTCCTGTGCGTCGGCTTCGGCATCGCCTACTGTTTCGCTGCCTTCTTCCTGCCGCTGCAGGCGGAATTCGGCGCGCGACGCGGCGACATCTCGCTGGTATTTGCCATCGCGGGCGGTCTCTACTTTTCGCTCGGCCTGCCCAGCGGGGCGTTGGCCGATCGCGTCGGCCCGCGCTGGGTGGTGGCCGGCGGCATGACGCTGGTGGCCCTCGGCGCCTTGGCCGCCAGCCGCGCGACGGCGCTGTGGCATGTCTATGTCGGCTATGGCGCCGGCGTCGGGGTCGGGATCGGCCTGGCCTATGTCCCCGCGATCGCGGCAGTCCAACGCTGGTTCCTGCAGCGACGTGGCCTGGCGACCGGCATTGCCGTGTCCGGCATCGGGGTCGGCACAATCCTGGCACCGCCGCTGGCGCAGGCCTTGATCGATCGCTGGGGCTGGCGCGACGCCTATATCGGCCTCAGCCTGATTGCACTGGCCTGCGCCCTCTTTGCCGCCGCCACCATGTTGCGATCGCCGGAACTCTACGGCCAGCATCCCGATGGCGATGCCGCCAGCAGCGCCGCAGCGGCCAACGGCAGCGGCGAGAGCCTGACCGAGGCGGCACGCACCCTGCCCTTCTGGCTGCTGTTCATCGCCTGCGCCGCCAATGCGTTCGGCCTGTTCATCCCGTTCGTGCATCTGGTTCCCTATACCCGCGACGCCGGCCTCAGCGAGGCCTACGGC
>DATEIF010000462.1:0-11792 GCA_035279205.1 Vineibacter sp. | reverse complement strand
GGAGGCAGCGACTGCGGTTGGTTGCATTTACAACAGTTGCAAATGCATCTATGCTGGTGGCCAACAAGAACCGGCCTGCAGGCTCGAACAACATGGGAGGAGTGTTGTGGAATTCGGCTACTTCACCCTGAGCGACAACCGCTATCCCGACAATCCGCGGCAGGCCGAGGACTTCATCAAGGACATCTATGCCGAGGCCCTCTATGCCGAGAAGGTCGGCCTGAACTCGGCCTGGATCGGCGAGCACCATTTCAACCTGCTGGGCGTCAACGCCTCGCCGATCGCCATGCTGGCGCAGATCGCGGGCGCCACGAAGCGCATCCGCCTGGCGCCGGCGGTGACCCTGCTGCCGGTCCACCATCCGCTGCATGTCGCCGAGGAATGGGCGACGCTGGATCTGCTGTCGGGCGGTCGCGTCGACTTTGCCGCCGGCCGCGGCTACGACCGGTTGGAGTACGGTCCGTTCCAGGCCCCGTTCGAGGACTCGGCCGAGCTGTTCGCCGAAGGGCTGGAGGTGCTGTGGCGCGCCTGGACCGAGCCCGGCAAGTGGTCGCACAAGGGCCGCTTCTACCAGTTCGACGATATCGAGGTGCGGCCGCGGCCGCTGCAGAACCCGCTGCGTCCCTACGTGGCCTGCTTTTCGCGCCCGTCGATGGAGCTGGCGGCGAAGAACGACTGGAACATCATCTACGCGCCCTTTGCCGCCGCCATGGTCTATGGCTCGCTTGCCGATGCGGTGCGGGTCTACCGCGAGGAATGCGAGACCAAGCACCAGCGCCCGGCGCGGCGCGCCATGTGCTCCTATTTCGTCCACGTGGCGTCGACGCCGGAGGAGGAGCGCTACGGCAAGGAAGCGCTGATCCGTTATTTCCACGACGCGCTGATCGCGGCCTTCCCGTCGAATTCGGGCGAGAAGGTGCCGCCGACCTACAAGTACTTCGTCGACATCGTGAACATCCTGCGCGGCATGAAGGCCGATACCTTGACCACCAAGTCGGTGATCTGCGGCTCGCCGCAGCACATCATCGACACGCTCAAGGGCGTCGAGGCTGCCGGCATCGCCGAGGTGATCCTCTATTTCAACTACGGCGCCCAGCCGCATGCCATGGTCAAGGACCAGATGCAGCGCTTCATGGAGGAGGTGGCGCCGGCCTTCGAGGGCAGCCACACCGCGTTGCGCTTGAAGGCCGCGGAGTAATTCGCGGACCTCACTGTCGGACGTGAACCCATGGCGCCGATCGCCGGTGCCAGAGACGCGAGGCGAGGCTATATAGAGGCCTCGCGACACCGGCTCAGACCATGCTTCCCCTCGACAATTACGTTCCCTATCTGCTGAACCGGGCCGGCGCCCGCATCGCACAAGCGTTCTCTGAAGAGATGCGGGCGCTCGGCACCACCCTGCAGGCCTGGCGCGTGCTGGCGGCGCTCAGCGATCGCGACAACCAGCGCGTTTCGGAGCTGTCGGACCACACCAGCATCGAGATCTCGACCCTATCGCGCGTGCTCGATGGCATGCAGAAGCAGGGCCTGATCGCACGGCGGCGCCAGCCGGACGACGGCCGGGTGGTGACATTGCGCATCACGGCCGCCGGCCGCCGATTGACTGACAAGATTATCCCGATTGCCGAGCGCTACGAACGGGTCGCCATCACCGGTTTGAGCGCATCGGAAACCGACACGCTCAAGCGTCTGCTGCGCCGGCTCTACGCCAACATGGACGGCCTGCAGTCACCCTGAACGAGATCTCGAAAGCGCCGCCTGTCGTGGGCGGCCTTGACATAATGACTGATGGTCAGTAGTTAATGACCACAGGTCATTAAAGGACAGCGATGCGATCAGCCCCCCGTCGGCGGCTGGATCCGCAGATCCGCCGCCAGGAGCTCATAGAAACTGCCGAAAGGCTGCTGAAGGCCGGCGGCCCGGATGTGCGCGTCGAGGACGTCGTGCGCGAAGCAGGCGCGGCGAAGGGAACGTTCTATCTCTACTTCCCGACCTGGGACGACCTCTTGGAGGTGCTGCGCGAACGGGTTGTGACGGCATTCGATGAAGCCCACCCGGTGCCGGATGCCGGCGACCCGGGGGCAGATTGGCTGCGGCTGTTCGATCGTCTCGCCGTGGCGTTCGTCGATGCTGTCATGGCGATGGGCGGCTTGCACGCCGCGCTCTTTCACAGCGATTTCGCCCACCGTCGGCCGGTCACGCCCGCCGATCATCCGGTCAACCGGCTGACCGCTGTGATCCAGGCAGCACAGAAGGCAGGCGCCTTTGCCAAGGTCGATCCAGCGGCAACGGGCCGGCTTCTGTTCGCAGTCATCCACGAAACCGCCGATGCGGTCGCGGCAGGCGAGGATCGAAAGCAGGCCCTGGCGGCCATGCGCTGGGTGCTGCGGCGAACGCTCGCACGGGAGCTCGCATGAGCGAAGCCACCGCCGATCGCGTCCTGGTCATCGGCGGCACGCGTGGTACCGGCCTGCTGATTGCGCGCCTCTTGCATGCGCGCGGCCATGGCGTGCGTGTGCTGGCCCGCGATCCGGTCCGGGCCGTGCGCGACCTGGGTCCGGCGTTCGACGTCGTCGCCGGCGATCTCACGAAGCCCGACACGCTTCCGAAGGCGGTGCAGGGCGCTGATCACATCGTGTTCACGGCTGGCGCGCCCAGCGGGCGCTATGCACCCGAGCGTCTCGTCAGGCAGACCGACTATCAAGGCGTGGTCGATACGCTGGCGGCGGCGCGCGCTGCGAACTTCCGCGGCCGCTTCCTGTATCTCAATTCGATCGGGATCGCGACGCCATCACTGGCAGCAACCCTGATCAACCTTCTCAAGCGCAACACGCTGGTCTGGCGCCGGCGCGTCGAGGACGATATCCGCGCCAGCGGCATCGACTACACCATCATCCGCGTCGGCTTTCTGCTCGACCGGCCGGGCGACCAACGCGCGGTGATCGTCAGTCAGGGCGCACTGCCTCTGGCACCTCGCCACCGGATCGCTCGCGCCGATGTCGCATCGGCGTTCGTGGAAGCGCTCCACCATCCATCCGCATCACGCGCCACTTTCGAGATCGTGTGGGGCACCGGCCCGCGGCGGGAGAGCTGGGATTCGCTTCTGGATCGATTGAAGCCGGACGCATAGCCCTGGGAGCGCGGGCGTCTCGCCCGCATCAGGCGAAGCGGGCCGGAGGCCCGCGCTCCCAGGAACGGAACGTACGCTAGACGCGCTTGCCGGCGGCAACGCGCTGGCGGCCGCTCGGCTCGTCCAGCAACCGCAATAGACAACGGGACTCCAGGGCTCCGACCTGAAGCAGGACCTCGACGAAGGTCGTGCCGCCAGAGTCGGCGCGAACGACGGTGTTCGCCTCGCCGCAGGCGATGCGATGGTCTCCCGGTGACACATCGACCCTTGCGTAGTCGCTGCGCATCAGCGACGGCAGCGCCTGGCCATCAAGAGTGACCGACGCGCCGCCCAGGAACACCGGATCCAGGCCGCGCACGACGTAGATCGCGCCGGCGCCTGGGTTGGGTTGGAACGTCTCGGATCCCGCGCTCGGCGGTGCTGTCGGTGTGCACGCGAGCAGGGCGGCATTCAGGCCCACGATCAAGAATGCGTCCTTGTGGCAACGGGCAATCTTCATGATGTCACCATGGCTTCGAACTGCGCTCGACTGGGCGGACCGACTGCGCTCATCCCATCGACGGCAGGCCGACGATTTCAATCACGTCGGTCGGTGCCGGCACGGTGTGGGACCGAAGCGGTCGCTGCGTCGATCCGACGGCGTTCGTCATCAATACCCTGGTGCGCCGGCCTTGGTAATATACGGCTCTTCAAGGACGAAGACCTGACGCGCCCGCTTTGTAGATAGGGTCTCTCGGCGATAGAATCGATGCAATATGCCTGGCGCCGCGAGATCGGGGTTGCGCGCGATGAAGGCGTCGAAACCGCCGGCGTCGCCCTCAAGCTGCAGACGCTCGTTGATGAGCGTGAGATAGGCCACCGTCAGCGTCTCGTGATAACGATCGGGTCTGCCGCGTGCCGCCGCATAGCGGCGCAACGCGCTTGCCATCGCGCCCATGCCCGAAAAGAAACCATCGCGACGCAGATAGAGATAGCCGGCCCGCAGATGATCGCGGTGCTGGAACGAACTTTCCGGCAGGGACGTGTCTTCGAGTGCGCTCAGGAATTCCGCATCGGTCATTCGGGTGACTCCCGGAACGTGTGGCTGCTCGCGGCGTCGAGATCGAGCCCGTAGAGGCGCTTGAATTCGCCGATCAGGGTCAGCGTTTGCGGCCCGAACGGCGACTTGCCCTCGAACGCGTGCAGCACGATCCCTTCCAGCAGATCGCCCAGCGTCAGGTCCTTGTACTCCGCCAGTGCCTTCAGGACCTTGACCAGGCGCTTCTCCATTCGGATCCCGGTCTGAATGCGTTCCATCGCGCTCGCCCTCTTGTTGTCTTGGTATTTATGTACCAAGACAACAAGAGTCAAGCCTCGTTTGCGGCAGGCAGATCGCGCTATTGCACCGAAAAACCGTGTGCCAGCGGATCGCGGTCGTCGACGAAGAGGGTGTTGATGCCGTGCTGGCGCGCCCAGCCGGCGATCGAGGGCACGATGGCCGCGTGGTTGCCGATCTCGGTAGCGGCTTCGACGCGGCCCTCGAACAGGGTGCCGATGATGCTCTCGTGCACAAAGTCGTCGCCGACCTGCAGCTCGCCGCGGGCAGCCAGCTGCGCCATGCGGGCCGAGGTGCCGGTGCCGCAGGGTGAGCGGTCGATGGCCTTGTCGCCGTAGAACACGGCGTTGCGCTTGTGTGCCTTGGGATCGCGCGCCTTGCCCGTCCACATCACGTGGCTGACGCCCTTGATGGTCGGATCCTGCGGATGCACGGGCTGGAATTTCTCCTGCACCAGGCGGCGCACGATGGGCGACAGGCGCAGCACGTCGCCGGCCGAGATCGCTTCCAGGCCGGCGAAGTTCTTCTGCGGCTCGACGATGGCGTAGTAGTTGCCGCCATAGCTGACGTCCAACACCAGCTCGCCCAGCCCGGGCACGTCGATACGGATGTCGCTGGCCGCCAGATATGACGCCACGTTGGTGATGCGCACCTTCTCGACGAAGCGACCGTCGCGTTCGTACTGCGCCACCACGCGGCCGGCCGGCACGTCAAGCGCGACCTCGCCTTCGCGCGCCGGCGTCATCAGGCCGTTCTCCAGCGCCATGGTCACGGTGCCGATGGTGCCGTGGCCGCACATCGGCAGGCAGCCCGAGGTCTCGATGAACAGGATGCCGATATCGCAGTCGGCCCGTGTCGGCGCGTACAGCATCGAGCCTGACATCACGTCGTGCCCGCGTGGCTCGAACATGAGCGCCTGGCGGATCCAGTCGAAGCGCGCCAGGAAATCCTGGCGCCGCGCGCTCATCGTCTCGCCGCGCAGGATCGGCGCGCCGCCGGTGACCAGCCGCACCGGGTTGCCGCAGGTGTGGCCGTCGAGGCAGGTGAAGGTGTGCTGTGCCATGTCGTCACGCCTCGTGGTTACGCCTGCTCCGGCGCGAGATCACGCAGCCAGCGCCGTAGTTCCGCCGGCGAGTGGAACACCTGCACCTCGAGCGGATCGTAGTCGCCGCTGGCGATGTCGGCCGAGAAGCGTTCGCGGTTGCGGCGATAGGTCTTGAGCGCCCACAGCAGGATCGAGTCGCGGCTGAAGAAGGCCGTGCGCACGCGTTCCCGATTGCCGGTGTTCCACAGGTCCTCGCGTCGCACGATGCGCCAGAGGGTGCGGCGCAGCAGGCGCCACAGCACCAGCGGCAGGGGGAAGTCGAGCCAGATCACCGTGTCGGCGCGGCCCCAGACCAGGTCACGCACCTGGCCGTAGTTGCCGGCGATGATCCAGCCATCGGCCGTGGTGGCGGCGTCGACACGAAAACGGAACAGCTCGGGCAGCGCCGGCTGCCAGTCGGGCATCCAGTACAGCGCGTCGAGCTCGATCGTGGGCAGCGACAGCGTGCGCGCCAGCTGCTCGGCCAGCCGGCTCTTGCCGGAGCCGGTGGTGCCGACGATGGCAATGCGGCGCAGGGCGCGGCGGCCGCCGCGCCTGGTCACCGGATCGGAGAAGACGCTGTCCATGGTCGTGCTGCTGAATGCCATCGCCATCAGGGCCGCGACTTGGCCCACGGGTGGCGCGGTCGTCAAGGCTGGCAGATGCTCAATATCGAGGCATCCGGCCATGTCCGGCGCCCGCTGCCGCGATGGGCATGCGGCGTCGTTGCCTTCACCCGGATCGCCACCCAATTCATTGGGTGGCCATCGCGGCGGCGATCTCAATCGCCGAAGGCGGCGCGGCGCAGCGACAGGATGTGCTGGTGCATGGCGGCTTCGGCGCGCTTGGCGTCGCGGTCGCGGATCGCCTCGACGACGGCGGTGTGGTCCTTGGATGCCATGTCGATGCCCTGGAAGGGGCGGTCCAGTGCGCGGAAGACGTCGCGGTTGCGGTACATCTGCAGGGTGTCGAACATCGCCAGCAGCAGCTTGTTGCCGGAGGCCTTGGCGATTGCCCGGTGCAGGCGTCCGTCCCACGACGCCCAGGCAGGCCATGCGGGCGCGGCGGCCATCCTGTCGAGGCACAGCTGCATCTCGCGATAGTCGGTGTCATTGGCGTTGAATGCCGCCAGCCGCGCCAGCATCGGCTCGTAGATCAGGCGCGCATCCATGACCTCGCGCGGGCTGGTGGGGACCGTGCCCTGCGTGCCGTTGCCGCCGATATCCGCCGGTTGCTTGCCGACGAACGTGCCCATGCCGACATGGCGCCAGATCACCCCCTGGGCAGCGAGCTTGCGCAGGCTGCCGCGGATGCGATTGCGCGTGACGCCGAACGTCTGCGCCAGCATCCGCTCCGACGGCAGCCGGGTCTGGTCGGAGAATCGGTCCTGCTCCAGATACGCCTGCAGCTGGTGCAGGAGTTCCGGTCGCTGCGGGTTCGTCGGCTTCTTCATGTCACCCAATATAGCCCAATTGTCAGAAATGCGAAAATGGGTGTGCGCCTGGGCCGATGATCTGGTACAAGATCGACGCCTTCAAGTTCAGACAGCAAGCGTTCGCGTTCGAGTTTCCGCCAACGGGCTTACGCGTTCAAGTCGGGACAATGGGTGCCGGTGGTTTATGCCGCCAGAGCACCCAATCCCGGGATCTGATGGGAGGGGACGCATGTCGCAATCGGCACCGGCGGACAAGCCCGGGCCGCACCGGGTCGAGCTGCTGGGCGGCTACCAGTACTCGTGGTGCACCTGCGGGCTCAGCAAATACCAGCCTTTCTGCGACGGATCGCACACGATGGCGCCGCCCGGCGCCAAGCCCATCGTCTTCATCCAGGAGAAGGACCAGACCGTTTCCATGTGCGGCTGCAAGCGCACCGGAAACCGGCCGTTCTGTGACGGAAGCCACAACCAGCGGGCATAGGGAGGCCGCATGCCGTCCGTTCATTCGATCGCGTCATCGGCCGCCACGCCGGTCAACGCCGATCCCAAGGCACCTGTGGTGGTCGACACGAACGCCATGCCGTGGATGCCCACCGTGGCCGCCGGCGTGTCGTGCAAGGTGCTCGAACGTATCATCGATCCGCGCAAGGGCCGCGAAACCGCGCTGGTCAAGTTCGAGGCCGGCAGCGCCTTGCCGGCCGAGGATCTCGAGACTCGCATGGACATCGTCGTGCTCGACGGCGCCTATCAGGACGAGCTCGGCTCCTATGCCAAGTACACCTTCGTGCGCGAGATGCCCGGGGTGAGACGCACGCTCTCAAGTCGGGGCGGCTGCCTGCTCTATATCAAGCGACGCATGCCGATCCGGGCCGACGAGCGCGGCAGTGCGCGCAGCGTGGTCGTCGTCGAACGCGACAAATGGGTACCGGTGGGCCAGCGCTTCGGCATGGCGACGCACCTCTATCGCGACATCCACGGGCTGGAAACGGCCCGCCTGGGCGAGATGCTGCCGGGCAAGCAGGTGCCGGCGCACGATCATGCCATCGGCGAGGAGAGCCTGATTCTCTACGGCTGCCTGAAGGACGAGCACCGCGATTACACCCAGGGCTTCTGGTTCCGCTTTCCGCATGGATACGAGCATGCACCCTACACCTTGCCAGATACGCCGTGCGGCATGCTGATTCGCGAGGGTGATCTCATCTGGTGACAGGCGTCAGAACCACCCGGTGATGCGGAGGGGGCCATGATCGGACGAAGCGGAATTCTGGGCGCCGCTGCGGCGCTGGGGGTGTGGGCAGGAACGGCGGCAACGGTCGCGGCAGCCGATTTTACGATGAAGATCGCGTTCGGCACCGCCAACGACATCCAGCAGCAGTGGGCGGACTGGTACAAGGAAGAGGTCGAGGCCCAGAGCAAGGGACGTATCGCCGTCCAGATCTATCCCCGCGCCGTGCTGGGCACCGGGCCGTCGATGATCCAGGGCACGCAGCTGGGCACCATCCAGGCCTATACGTCGCCGACCGATTTCTTCGCCGGCATCGATCCGCGCTTTGGCGTCTTTGCCATTCCGCTCATGTTCAAGGGCCGCGAGCATGCGGCCAAGGTGATCCTCGATCCCGAGGTCAACCGCGCGATTCTCGGCTTCGGCAAGGACAAGGGGCTGCAGCCGGTGTCGGTGTTCACCTATTCGCTGGCGAACTATTGCGTGAAGCCGCCGATCCGCACCATCGACGACTTCAAGGGCAAGAAACTGCGTGTGAATGCGACCCCGGCCGAGCGCGAGCGCATGCGCCTGCTGGGTGCCTCGGCCGTGCCGATGGACCTGGCGGAGGTGATCCCGGGGATCCAGCAGGGCACCATCGACGGCACCATGAGCGGCATGGCGGTCTATGTGAACTTCAAGTTCAGCGACATCTGCAAGGTGATCACGGAGACCGGCGATACGATGATCGTGTCCGTCGGGGTGCTGAGCAGCGCCTGGCTCGACAAGCTGCCGCCCGATCTGCGCAAGATCGTCGTCGAGGCGGGAGAGAACATGCAGGCGCGCCTCAACGCCCGCGCGCGCGAGATCGAGGACCAGATGATCGCGCGCTGGAAGACCATGGGCGGCGATCTGGTGAAACTGCCCGAGGCCGAGCTGGCGCGCATGAAGACGGTGCTGTCACCGGTCGGTGAAGCGGTGACGCGCGACAATGCACTGGCCAGTACGTTCTATCGCCAGCTGCGTGCGGTCGGCGAGAAGCACTAGGATCGTCCCTCCCCCAACGCAGTTGGGGGAGGTGGCCGAAGGCCGGAGGGGGGGCCGACGTGGTCTTCATAACCAGGATCACCACGGCTCCCCTCCGCCCCTTTGGGGCACCTCCCCAGCAAAGCTGGGGAGGGGAAAGAAAGCTTGGAACGGAGAAGGTAATCCAGGCGTGACGATGCCCCACCAGGAAGAATCCGGCCTGCCGCCGGGGGAGGCGGATGCCGCAGGGCTCAGCCCCGACATCGACCACTATCCGGACCCGTCATGGGCAGGCTCGGTTTTCGTGCGCTGGCCGATGCTCGTGCTGGGCTGGCTCATGCTGGCCGCCGTTGCCCTCAACTTCGCCAACATCATCGGCCGCTACGTCTTCCACCGCGCCATCGTCTGGACCGAGGAGATCCTGATCGTCTGGCTCGGGTGGAGCGTCTTCATCGCTGTCGTGATCGTGACCTACCGCGGTGATCACTTGGCCATGGACATCGTCTCGAAGAACCTGCCGATGCGGTGGCGCCTGGCGAACAACCTGGTCATGACGGCCGTGTTCGCCGCCTGCCTGGCCTTCGCCGTCGTGCAGTCGGCCAAGGTCGTTCTTCTCATGATCAAGACCGGACAGACCGATCCGATGATGGGCATGCCGCTGTGGGTGCCCAACCTCGCCATCTTCGTGGGTTTTGCCGGATCGCTGTGCGCCCTGCTGATGCGGGCCCGGTCGTACGTCACGGGGCGTTTCTAGAGATGTCGGCGCTGCAATTGACGATGGCCGCACTGCCGGTGCTGCTGCTGGTGTTCGGCTATCCCTTCGCGCTGGTCCTGCTGGCCGCGGTGACGGTAGCGCTGGCGTTCGTGATCGATATCCCCGCCGACCTGCTGCATCAGGCGGTCTTCAGTTCGCTCAACAAATATGCGCTGATCACCGTGCCGTTCTTCGTCTTTGCCGGCGATCTGATGGCGCGGGGCGGCGTGTCCGAGCGCCTGGTTGCCTGGGTGAGTGCGATCATCGGCGGTGTCCGCGGCTACCTGCCCCTGACGGTGCTGGGCACGAACGTGGTGTTTTCGGCGATCTCCGGCTCCACGTCGGCTGCCGTCGCGGCCGTCGGCAGCATGACCTACAAGCAGCTGCGTCAATCCGGCTACAGCGAGCGTTACGCCTCCGGTCTGCTGGTGTCCGCCGGCGCGATGGACAACCTGATCCCGCCGTCGATCGGATTCATCCTCTATAGCGCCGCCTCCGATACGTCGGTCCTGCGCCTGTTCACCGCCGGCATCGTGCCGGGCCTTTTGCTGGCCGTCGCCTTCGCCGTCCTGGTCTATGTACGCGCCCTGCTGAGCGAGGAGCGGCCGTCGGTCCGGTTCACCTGGCAGCGGTTCCTGGCGGCAACGCGCGCGGGCATCTGGTCGATCCTGGCGCCGGTCGTCGTGCTGGGTGGATTATATGGCGGCCTGTTCTCGCCGACCGAAGCCGCCGGCGTGGCCTGCGTCTACGCCATGATCATCGCCTGCTTCGTCTATCGCAAACTGACGTTCCGCGGCATTCTCGACTCGGCGGCACGATCGGCGCGGCTTACCGGGCAGGTCTTCATCATCGTGGCCGTGGCCGGCGTCTACTCGTGGCTGCTGACGGTCAGCGGCACGTCGGATGCCGCGGCCCAGTTCATCGGCGGCCTGCAGGTTTCGCCGTGGGTCGTCCTGCTGGCGATCAACATCTTCCTTCTGCTGGTCGGCTGCTTCATCGACACCGCGTCCGCCATCCTGGTGCTGACACCGCTGCTGGTGCCCATCGCGCGTTCGGTCGGTGTCGATCCGATCCATTTCGGCGTGATCCTGGTCATGAACCTCAGCCTCGGGACCTTCACGCCGCCGTTCGGCGTCAATCTCTTCGTCGCGCAGGCGGTGCTTAAGGTGAACGTGCGCGAAATGTATGTCGGCGTCGTCCCGTTCTTCCTGGTCGCGCTGATCGCGCTGCAGCTGGTGACGTCTTTCCCGATCCTGTCGCTCTGGGCGTTCCAGTAGATCTGCCCTGGGAGCGCAGGCCTCCCGCCCATAGGCGCTAACTTTGGCGATGTTCCCGCCACCAACCTCGTCCTGAGGAGGCCGCGCAGCGGCCGTCTCGAAGGATGGGCTACAGGCGGAGTCTTGGAAAACGCGTATTCGCAGCGCCTGCGTTGCTGCTACCCTTCGAGACGCGGCCCTGCGGGCCGCTCCTCAGGGTGAGGTTCAGCGTAAGTTAGCGCCTATGAGCGCGGGCCTCCGGCCCGCATCATCAAGGCGAAAGCCGTGCGTTCGCCCGACATGAGCAGGCGGGACGCCCGCGCTCCCGGGATTTCTTTTGCGTGCGATACGCTCTAGCCTAGCCGTCGCGTGTGCATCCATGGCTGGCGGAGTATCGCGATGGCGCAGGTCTTGTTTCGTAACATCTCGCTGCTTGATCCCCGGTGGGACGAAGCGCGCGGCGGCCATGAAGTGCTGATCGAGGGCGAGACGATCCGCGAGGTGTCGGACAAGCCGATCCGTGCTTCCGGTGCCCGCGTCGTCGATGGCGGCGGGCGTACCCTGATGCCCGGCCTGATCGACTGCCACGTG
>DATEIF010000461.1:0-11512 GCA_035279205.1 Vineibacter sp. | reverse complement strand
GGCGGCAAGGTAACGCCGCAGCCGGTCGATCTGCCGCCGGTGTGGAAAGGCCTGATGGCGCTCGGCCCGCCGCCGGGCGCGCCGGGCGCCGGCGGACCGCCGGGTGGCGACAAGTCGGGTGGCGACAAGAAGCCGGGTGGCGACTCGAAGCCGGGCGACAGCAAGAAATAGACTGGCTGGGAGCCCGTCATGAAGTTTGGACATTTTTTCGTCGACCGGCCGATCTTCGCGGCGGTGGTGTCGATCGTCATCGTGATCATCGGCGTGATCGCCTACACGCGCCTGCCGATCACCGAGTATCCCGACATCGCGCCGCCGTCCGTATCGGTGGTCACCACATATCCCGGCGCTGATGCCGAGACACTGGCCCGCACGGTGGCGACCCCCATCGAGCAGGAGATCAACGGTGTTGAGGGCATGCTCTACATGTCCTCGTATTCGACCAGCGACGGCACGTTGCAGCTGACTGTCGTGTTCCGCCCCGGTGTCGATCTCGATATCGCGCAGGTGCAGGTGCAGAACCGTGTGTCGGTCGCCGAGCCACGCCTGCCCGAGGAAGTGCGCCGTCAAGGCATCCAGGTCCGCAAGCGGTCGGGCGACTTCCTGCTGGTCGTGCATCTGCTGTCGCCGGACAAGAGCTATGACGAGCTCTATCTCGCCAACTACATGCAGCTGCGCATTCGCGAGCAGCTTCTGCGGTTGGATGGCGCCGGCGACATCATCGTGTTCGGCGGCAGCGAATACTCGATCCGCATCTGGCTCGACCCGGCGCGGCTGGCGGCCTATGCGCTGACCAGCGGCGAGGTGGTCGCGGCGTTGCGGGCGCAGAACGTGCAGGTGTCAGGCGGACAACTCGGCCAGCAGCCGGCCCCGACCGATACCGCCTTGCAGGCCATCGTGACCACGCAAGGCCGCTTCCAGGATGTCCGCCAGTTCCGAAGCGTGATCGTCAAGACCGGCGAGGATGGCAGGCTGGTGCGCCTGCAGGACATCGCGCGTGTCGAGATGGGGGCCAAGGAATACGGCAGCCGCAGCTACCTCGACAGCCAGGTGGCCATCGCGCTGGGCGTGTTCCAGCGGCCGGGCACAAACGCGCTGGCCACGGCCGAGCAGGTCAAGGCCAAGATGGAGGAGCTCAAGCAGGATTTCCCGCCGGGGCTGAAGTACGACATCATCTACAACCCGACCGAGTTCATCGTTCAGTCGATCGACGCGGTCTACGAAACGCTGATCGAGGCCATCCTGCTGGTGGCGCTGGTCGTGCTGATCTTCCTGCAGAATTGGCGCGCGGCCCTCATTCCGATTCTGGCCATCCCGGTGTCGCTGATCGGCACGGCGGCCTTCATGCTGGCCTTCGGCTTCACGCTCAACGTGCTGACCTTGTTCGGCATGGTGCTGGCGATCGGCATCGTGGTCGACGACGCCATCGTCGTGGTCGAGAACATAGAACGCAACATCGCCGAGGGGCTGTCGCCGCGCGAGGCGGCGCATCGCACGATGGCCGAAGTCGGCACGGCGGTGGTCGCCATCGCCGTGGTGTTGGCGGCGGTGTTCATACCGACCGCCTTCATTCCCGGCATATCCGGCCAGTTCTATCGCCAGTTCGCGCTCACCATCGCGGTGTCGACGATCATTTCGGCCTTCAATTCGCTGTCGCTGTCGGCCGCGCTGGGTGCCATCCTGCTGAAGCCGCACCGGCCCGGCGAGCACCAGCGGTCGCGTTTCCTGCCGGTCTGGATCGGCCAGGTCGTCGCCCGGAAATTCAACGCCGGTTTTGATCGCACCAGCCATGCCTATGCCGGCGGCGTGCGGTCCATCATCCGGCACCGGGTGCTGAGCCTGATCGCCTATGCCGCATTGGTGGCGGCCACGGTCTACATGTTCGGCCACGTGCCGCAGGGCTTCATCCCGCCATTGGACCGCGGCTATGCCATCGTGATCGCGCAGCTGCCCGACGGCGCCACGCTCGATCGCACCGATGCCGTGGTGAAGAAGGCGGAGAAGTTCATCGAGCAGACGCCGGGCGTGGCGCATATCGTGTCGATCCCGGGCTTCAACGGCGCGACGTTCACCAATGCGCCCAACGCGGCCGTGGTGTTCGTCACGTTCAAACCGTTCGAGGAGCGGTTGCCGCAGGGGCTGTCGTCGGACCGCATCATCGGTGACATGATCGGCCGCCTGCAGGGCATCGAGGAGGCCTTCGTGCTGGCGGTGCCGCCGCCGGCAGTGCCCAGCATCGGCAACAGCGGCGGCTTCAAGATGCAGCTGCAGAACCGCACCAGCGACGACATCGGTCCGCTGCTGATGGCCGCCTATCAGATGATGGGCCGGGCCCGCACCGTGCCAACCGTCACCGACGTGTTCACGACATTCTCGGTGTCCTCGCCGCAGGTCTATCTCAACATCGACCGGGTCAAGGCGCAGATGCTGAACGTGCCGCTGTCCTCGGTGTTCGAGGCGCTGCAGGTCAATATCGGCTCGGCCTACGTCAACGACTTCAACGCCTTTGGCCGCGTCTTCCAGGTCCGCGTCCAGGCCGACGCCAAGTACCGCCTGGAGCGTGCCGACATCCAGCAGCTGAAGGTCCGCTCGGCCACCGGCGACCTGGTGCCGCTCGGCACGATACTGGATGTCGTCGATGCCGCCGGCCCCGATCTGGTCCAGCGCTACAACATGTACGTGTCGGTGCCGATCCAGGGCAACACGCCGGCCGGCGTCTCGACCGGCGCGTCGCTGGATGCCATGGAAAGGCTGGCGCGTGAAACGCTGCAGCCCGGCCAGGGCTTCGAGTGGACGGAGCTGGCGCTGCAGGAGCGCTCGGTCGGCAACACCGCGGTCTTCATCTTCGCGCTGTCGATCCTGTTCGTCTTCCTGGCGCTGTCGGCGCAGTACGAAAGCTGGACCTTGCCGCTGGCCATCATGCTGATCGTGCCGATGAGCATGCTGTTCGGTCTGATCGGCGTGTCGGTCGCCGGCATCGATAACAACGTGCTGGTGCAGATCGGCCTGGTGGTGCTGATCGGTCTGGCGGCCAAGAACGCCATTCTGATCGTCGAGTTCGCGCGCCAGCAGGAGCACGCCGGGCTCGATCCGATCGCGGCGGTGATCGAGGCCTGCCGCCTGCGCCTGCGGCCGATCCTGATGACGGCGTTCGCCTTCATCCTGGGCGTGCTGCCGCTGGTGACATCGTCGGGTGCCGGCGCCGAGATGCGCCGCGCGCTGGGCACGACGGTGTTCGCCGGCATGATCGGCGTGACGTTGATCGGTCTGTTCCTGACACCGGTGTTCTACGTCACCATCCGCTTCATGGAGAACCGCTTGCGCCGCCGGCCGGCACCTGCAGCGCCGGCCTCGGCGGAGTAGCCTGGGAGCGCGGGCGTCCCGCCCGCTCATGTTCATCGCGGGCGAAAGCAAGCTTTCGCCTTGATGCGGGCCAGGAGGCCCGCGCTCCCAGGAAAACGCAGCCCCATGCAATTCCTCGCGCACCTGTCGCCCTTCTGGGCCGGCGTCGTCGGCGCCATCATCGCCGGCTTTCTGGGCACCGCGATCGGCGGCGTGCCGGTCATCGCCGTGCGGTCGTTGCCGGAGCGGCTGGGCAACGCACTTCTGAGCTTTGCGGCCGGCGTCATGCTGGCGGCCACCTTCTTTTCCCTGCTGCTGCCGGCCCTGGAGCTGGCACGCGAGGAAACATCGGACCGCGCACCGGCCGCGATCGGCGTGATCATTGCGCTCTGCATCGGCGGGCTGGTCATCGCCACGGCGCATCGCGTGACGCCGCACGAGCATTTCGGCCGTGGCCGCGAAGGGCCGCATGTGCAGCGCATCCGGCGCGTTTGGCTGTTCGTGATCGCGATTGCGATCCACAATTTTCCCGAGGGCCTGGCGACCGGCGTCGCCGCCGGCAACCCGGCACCGCACATGCCGGGCGAGATCCCCGGCCTGGGTGTGGTGATCGGTATCGGCTTGCAGAACATCCCCGAAGGCCTCGCCGTTGCCGTCGGCCTGCTGTCGCTCGGCTACGGGCGGGCGCGCGCCTTCCTGGTCGCGGCGGCAACCGGCCTGATCGAGGTCGTGGGCGGCGTTGCCGGTGCGGCTGCCGTGTCGGCCTCGCACGCGCTACTGCCGTGGGCGCTGGCCTTCGCCGCCGGTGCCATGCTGTTCGTGATCAGCCACGAAATCATCCCCGAGACTCACGCCCCCGAAACCGGCGGCACCATCAGCGCCACCGTGGCGCTGTTCATCGGTTTCGCAACGATGCTCTTCCTCGATCACACGCTGGGGTGAGCACGTCATCCCGAGCGCAGCGAGGGATCTCCCGCGTGTGGAGACTCCATTTTCAGGAGATCCCTCGCTGCGCTCGGGATGACATGTGTCGTTGCTACTGCGCCGCCTTCGCGGCCGGCTGCGGCTTGAACTGCAGGATGGTGCCGGCGCGGTGATAGGGCGTCGGCAGCGGCGGGCTCTCGGCGCCCAGCGCGCGGGCCGCGTTCCAGCCCCAGCGTGGATCGGCGAGAAACGAACGCGCCAGCGCCGTGCAGTCGGCGTCGCCCGACGTCACGATCTGCTCGGCCTGCTCGGGTTCGGTGATGATACCGACAGCCCAGGTCTTGATGCCGACCTCCTTGCGGATGCGGGCGGCGAACGGCACCTGATAGCCGGGACCAAACGGGATTTTGGCGTTGGGCACGGCGCCGCCGGAGCTCATGTCGATGAAATCGCAGCCCAGCGCCTTCAGCGCGTGCGCGGTTGCGATCGTGTCCTCGATGGAAAGGCCGCCATCGACCCAATCGATGGCCGACAACCGCACGCCCAGGGCCCGCTCGCGCGGCCAGACGGCACGGCAGGCCTCAAACACCTCGAGCGGAAACCGCCGGCGCTTCTCGGCCGTGCCGCCGTAGTCATCGTCGCGCCGGTTGCTGAGCGGCGACAGGAACTGGTGCAGCAGGTAGCCATGGGCGCCGTGCAGCTCGACGACGTCGAAGCCCAGGCGTGCTGCGCGCCGGGTGGCGGCGACGAAGGCATCCTTGATCGCCTTCAGCCCGGCCTGATCGAGCGCCACCGGCGTGTGCCACTTGGCGGCGGGCGCCGGCACGTTGGCACCGCCGGTCACGAACCCGACGCCGGGTCCGGTCGCGTCGAACGCGATCGCCGACGGCGCCACTGTGGTCCAGGGCGTATCGGGTGCGTCGGCGGCGCTCAGCGGACCGCCGCCGCGCCAGGGCCGTTGGGCCGAGGCCTTGCGGCCGGCGTGGCCGATCTGGATGCCGAAGCGGATGGAGGGCATCCAGGCGCGCACCCAGTCGACAATGCGCTGCAGCGATGCTTCGTTCTCGTCGCTGTAGAGCCCCAGGCAGCCGTGCGTGATGCGGCCGCGCCGCTCGACGTGCGTCGCCTCCACCATCAGCAGCCCGGCGCCGCTGGCGGCCAACTGGCCGAGATGGGCGAGGTGCCAGTCGGTGGCCGAGCCGTCGATGGCCGAATACTGGCACATCGGCGAGACCACGATCCGATTGGGCAGGATGACGTCGCCGCCGAGGTTCAGGGGCGTGAAGAGCGCTGGCGGCATGGCTAGGTTCCCGGTCGAGCAAGCCTTCATGGTGAGCTTGTCGAACCATGAAGGCTTCGCACAAGCGTTGGTGCGGCTTCATGGTTCGACAAGCTCACCATGAAGCACTGACCGCCGAGTTCTGACCTATACCTTCGGCGGTGGGCCGGCCTCGTGGCCCAGCCAGTCCTCGATCAGGCGGCGCGCGATGCTGTCCTTGCGCGGCATGAAGAACGAGCCGTCCTTGGGCAGGTTGTCGGGGTGCAGGTCCTCGCGGCTCATCCAGCGCGCGCTTTCCAGTTCCGACTCATTGACGTCGATCTCCAGCGACTCGGCCTCGGCGCTGAAGCCGATCATCACCGATGCCGGAAACGGCCAGGGCTGCGAGGAGTGATAGCGCACGTTGCCGACGCGCACCTTGACCTCTTCATAGACTTCGCGTGCGACGGCGTCCTCGAAGCTCTCGCCGGGCTCGACGAAGCCGGCCAGGGTCGAGTGCATGCCGCGCGGAAAATGCTTGCCGCGGCCCAGCAGGCACTTGTCGCCATGGTGCACCAGCATGATCACGGCCGGATCGGTGCGCGGGAAATGCTGCGCCTTGCAATCCTCGTTGGTGCACAGCCGCTCATGGCCGGCCTTGGCGACCTTGGTCGGGGCGCCGCAGACGCCGCAGAACTTGTGGCGCCGGTGCCAGTAGGTCATGCCGCGCGCATAGGCCAGGATCGAGCCTTCGCGGGCGAACAGCAGGGCACCGACCTGGCGCAGGTCGACGAACTCGCCCAGCCCTTCGGTCGGCATCTCGAAACCGGTCACATCAAGCGCGAAGAAGGTCTCGCCCTCGACATGGCCCAGAAAGATCGGTGACGCGCCGCCGCGGATCAGTGCACGCGCCATCATCCCCTGCAGGAACACCGGCTCCGGCTGGCCCTGTTTGTTCACCAGGTTGCGCTCGTTGTCGATCGGCACGAACTTCGTTTTCGAGCCGACCAGGAGATCCTCGATATGCTCTTCGTCCTCGCGCTGGTGCGAGGCCCGGTCGATCTCAGCGCTGGAATAGGGATTGCGGTGCATGCGGTCGGGCGCCAGTGGCAGTCGTGGGAGTATGAGGCGCGGACAATGGCACCGCGGGCGGCGGGCGGCAACCGGTCCGCCGTGCTAGCATGGCTGCCCTTCCAGCCGGCGTGAGGCTCCATGCGCGCGCATTTGAGGCGATTTGCCCTGTCGTTGGCCGTGCTCGGCGCGCTTGTCGCGGCGGCTTCGGCGCAGACCCATCCGGCGCTCAAGGACGCCAAGTTGCCGCCGCTGCTGCCGATCGCGCTGCTGGCCGACGGCGATCCCGAGACGCGCAGCAACTTCCAGATTTCGCCCAACGGTAAGACGATCGCGTGGCTGCAGCGCGTGGGCGGGCGGCGGCAGATTCACCTCAGGCCGATCGAGGGTGGCGATCCCGTCGTCGTGCGCATTTCGCGCGATGTCGGCACGTATCACTGGGTCGCCGACAGCCGGCACATGACCGTAGCGATCGATCCGGTACCAGGCTCGGAGAACGAGCAGATCCTGATCGCCGATAGCCAGGCACCAACGGTGGCGCCGCGCAACGTCACGCCCTGGCCGGGCACCCGCAATTGGGTGCTGTCGCCACGCGACATGCCCGATGCGATCTATCTCGGCAGCAATCGCCGCGATCGCCGCTACTTCGACCTCTACAAGCTGGCGCTGACAGCGGACGCCGAGCCGCAGCTGATGGTCGAGAACCCGGGCGCGATATCGAGTTGGTACTTCGATCCCGCCGGCACGATGATCGCGCGGATGACGCGGCCCAACGATGCCGGCCGCCGGGCATTCGAGCGCTGTGAGGCCGGCGGTGCCTGCAGCAAACTGTTCGACCTCGAGCTGGAAGACTCCGTCAGCGTCCTGGGCGGCGCCGGCGGCGAGCCGGTCATTTGGGCGCTCTCCAATCGTGGACGCGACAAGACGGCGTTGGTGCGGCTCGATCTCAAGACGGGTGGCGAGACCGAAATTCACGCCGATCCGCAGGTCGATATCAGCGCCGTGCGGCTGAGCGCCGATCAGCGCCACGCCTTGTTCGCCGTATCGTGGCCCGACCGGCAGAAGGTGCATTTCTTCGACGCGGCGCTGGAGGCTGACCTCAAGCCGCTGCTGTCCGACGCCGGCGATGTCGTCAATGT
Organism: Vineibacter sp.; assembly: GCA_035279205.1. Classification (GTDB taxonomy): domain Bacteria; phylum Pseudomonadota; class Alphaproteobacteria; order Reyranellales; family Reyranellaceae; genus Vineibacter. The sequence goes on along the minus strand of DATEIF010000461.1, from coordinate 3,778 downwards.
CGTGTCCAGCGACCGGGCCCAGCGCTGGTTTGTCGTGACGGTGAGCGGCCCACTCAAGCCGACGCGCACGCTGTTGCTCGATCGCCAGCGCGGCCAGCGCGCGCTTCTGTCGGTGAGTCCCTGGGAAGCCTGGCGCGAAACCTTGTCGGAGACGCAGCCGGCGACACTCACGGCGCGCGACGGGCGCACCATTCCCCTGTACGTCACCGTGCCGCGCGGCACGCCGGCCGCGCGGTTGCCGACAGTGATGTTCATCCATGGCGGGCCGTGGGCGCGCGACTTCGGCACGCTCGATCCGCGCGTGCAGTTCCTCGCCAACCGCGGCTATGCCGTGGTGCAGGTCAACTATCGAGGCTCGTCGGGCTACGGCAAGGCGCACCTGTGGTCGGCGGTCGGCGAGTTCGGCCGCAAGATGTCCGACGACGTCGACGATGCCGCGCAATGGGCGATCGCCCAGGGCATCGCTGATCCCGATCGCATTGCCATCATGGGCGGCAGCTACGGCGGCTATGCCACCATGGTCGGGATGACGCGCACGCCGCGGCTTTACGCCGCCGGCGTGTCCTTCGTGGGGCCGTCCGATCTGCCGGCCCTGATGGACCTCATCCCGGCCTACTGGGAGCCGTATCGTTGGCACCGTTTCCTGGGCAAGCCCGGCGATCCCGAAGCCCGCGCCCGGATGTGGGAGGTCTCGCCGTTGCGGCTGGTCGACAAGGTCGAGCGGCCGATGCTGATCATCCATGGCGCCAACGATCCGCGGGTGCGCCGGGACCAAAGCGAGCGCTTCGCCGGTGCGCTGCGATCGTTCGGCAAACCGGTCGAGCTGCACGTGTTTGCCGATGAAGGGCACGGGCTCACCCGTCCGGCCAATCGCACGCGGTACTACACGATGATCGAGGCGTTCCTGGCCCGTCACCTGGGCGGCCGGGCCAGCGCGCCGTCTGCTGCCGGCGCGACATCGGGCGAGGATCACGACGGCAGATCGACGACCAATAGCGGCCCCAGGCGGGTGCCTGGTGATGGCGAGCGCTGAAGAAAGCCTGGGGATAGCCGATTCACCTCAGCATTCGCCTGTAGTGCGTTGTCAAAACTCATGAAATCGATGATTGCGGACAGAGAATCGTTAATATATCGTTAAAATAAATTATAATATTATCAAATACTTAGTGTGATTGTTGACGGTGGCGGACGATATTTTTACATTATGTTCATTCTGAACGGACCGGCTTCCTCCGGGGAAAAACAGGACGCCGAGGCATACGCGTGGTGATGTAGCGGCATAGTCGAACGGATTTTTACAGACACAATATTCACGGCTCGGGCGGGATCGCCGCTCGCTGCTTCCAGACACCAGCAAGACCAGGATGAGGCGCGCAACCTGCGTTGCGCCCGATGGGAGCGGCTGTGCCTGGCGCAGAGCCTGCGGGGATGGGGGATCAGATCATGGCAATGGCGCGTTTCAAGACCTTGGTGGCGGATATCCGGACGGCGGGTACCAAGCGCTTCGCTGCGTTTGGTTCCGACACGCGCGGCGCATCGATGATCCTGGTTGCGGTTGCCATGCCGGTCGTTATTGGCGCCCTGGGCCTGGGTATCGACACCGGGCTCTGGTACCTGCAGAAGCGCAAGCTGCAGCAGGCGGCCGACAGCGCGAGCCTCGCCGCCGTGCGGGCGTTGCAGACTGGCGCGACCATGGCAGACGCCAAGGCCGTCGCACTGCGGGATGCCCAGCGCAACGGCTATACCGGCGGCTGCGGCGACTGCTTCCACTCGCCGCCGATCTCCGGGGCCTATGCCGGCAAGAGCAATGCGGTGGAGGTGACGCTGCGCGCCGACCTGCCGCTGGTGTTCAGCCGCGTTGTCTTTCAGGCGACGACCCCGAGCGTCTCGGCACGGTCGGTGAGCTATCAGTCGGGCGTGCAAGGCAAGAACCTCGAGGTCGCCATGATGCTCGACGTCAGCGGCTCGATGGACGGCAGCAAGCTCGAGGGCATGCAGGAAGCCGCCAAGGACCTGATCGATATCGTTGTGCAGCCGAATCAGGCGCAGTTCAAATCACGGGTCGCGATCGCGCCGTACTCGTCCGCCGTCAATGTCGGTTCCGACTACTATCAGGCCGTGACCGGCAAGACGTCGGCGACGTGGTCGACTGTCGTGGAGCGGGCGGGCGCGTCGGCGTTCACCGACGATGCGCCGGCGACGGGCAAGTATCTCGGCGCGTTCCGGACCAAGAAGAGCAGCGCGCAGGGGCCGTATGCGTCATCGGTCGCCAATTATTCATCCAATGTGCCGGCAAGCGCCCGGGTCCATCCGCTGACGACCGACAAGACCAAGCTGAAGGATACGATCGACGATTTCACCGCCAAGGGCTCCACTGCCGGCCATCTGGGCGTCGCCTGGACCTGGTACCTGCTGTCGCCCAAATGGTCGACGGTCTGGACGGGGACCACGACGCCGGCTGCGTACGATGCGACAAAGACGCTGAAGGTCGCGGTGCTGTTGTCGGATTTCGACATGAACACGTACTACGAAACCGCCAACGGCAACTCTTCGGTCCAGACTCAGACGCTGTGCACCAAGATGAAAGAGGCCGGGATCACGGTCTACACGGTCGGCTACAACGTCAATACGCGCAATTCCACGGCCACGAGCCTGTGGAAGGGCTGCGCCAGCGACGACAAGAAGTGGTATTCCGCCACCAACGTCGAGGAACTGAAGGCCGCCTTCCGCACCATCGCCCAGTCGGCCGTGGGTGGCGTCATGACCATGGGCCCGGGTCTGGTCGAATAGCGATATCGTCATCCCGAGCGCAGCGAGGGATGACAGCCCGCCCGGTTCGGGGCGGGCCCAGGGGGCCCGGCGCAGATGTCGCAGGTGGGCTGTCAACAGGCTGATCATTGCCCTTGCGGCGGGCGCCCGGAGTCCTGATATAACCCCCTCGGGAGGCCGGCGTGGACGCAGTCTTCGCCAACCCGGTCAGGTCCGGAAGGAAGCAGCCGTAACGAATTCGCTGCGGGTCGTGTCCGGTCTCCCACCCGCGCTGCAAGCACACGCTGCCCGCGCCGACGAGGCCGGGCGCCATTCGGGGCGGCCGCCGCATGAACGACATCGCCGACGGTTCGCCTTACCACGTCCTCGCCCGCAAATACCGGCCGGCCGACTTCTCCACCCTGATCGGGCAGGAGGCGATGGTGCGCACCCTGCGCAACGCGCTGGAGTCGGGGCGGCTGGCGCATGCGTTCATGCTCACCGGCGTGCGCGGCGTGGGCAAGACGACCACCGCGCGCATCATCGCCAAGGCACTGAACTGTATCGGGCCCGACGGCAAGGGCGGCCCGACGATGGATCCTTGCGGCGCCTGCGAACATTGCGTGGCGATCGCCGAGGACCGCCATGTCGACGTCCAGGAGATGGACGCCGCCAGCCGCACCGGCATTGACGACATCCGCGAGATCATCGAGGGCGTGCGCTATCGCCCGGCGGCGGCACGCTACAAGGTCTACATCATCGACGAAGTGCACATGCTCTCGCGCCAGGCCTTCAACGGCCTGCTCAAGACGCTGGAAGAGCCGCCGCCGCATGTGAAATTCCTGTTCGCCACCACCGAGATCCGCAAGGTGCCGGTGACGGTGCTGTCGCGCTGCCAGCGCTTCGACCTGCGTCGCGTGCCCATCGACGTGCTGTCGGCGCACTTCGCGCGTATCGCCGAGGCCGAGAAGGTCGAGATCTCGCCCGAGGCGCTAGCGTTGCTGGCGCGCGCCGCCGACGGCTCGGTGCG
>DATEIF010000460.1:0-2063 GCA_035279205.1 Vineibacter sp. | reverse complement strand
ATACACCAGCGAGCCGATCAGGCCGATGATCAGGGCGCCGATCAGCGAGCCGACCACGGTGCCATGACCACCCGAGAGCGCGCTGCCGCCCAGCACCACGGCGGCGATCGAGAACAGGGTCATCTTGCCGCCCACCAGCGGATCGCCGCTGGCGGTGTCGCCGGTGACGCAGAAGGCGGCCAATGCCGCGAACACGCCGCACAGCGCATAGCCCTTGATGCGGATGGCGGTGGCGGGCAGGCCGCTCTGGTAGGCGCCCTGGGCATCGTCGCCGACCGCCAGCAATTGCAGCGCCAGCCGCGTGCGTGCCAGCAGCGTGAGCAGGGCCGCCAGCACGATGATGGCCCACCATACGAAGGGCACCTCCAGAAAGCGGCCGCCATAGGTGCGCCAGAACGCGGCCGGCGCCGGCGTGCCGGCCACCGGCATCAGATGCAGCGCCAGGCCCATGAAGAAGATGCTGGTGGCGAAGGTCGCCACGATCGCCTGCAGCCGCAGCGCCGCGACCACCGCGCCGTTGATCAGGCCGCAGGCGAGGCCGGTGACCACGCCGACGGCGATGGCCATCAGCACGAAGAGACCGTCGCCACCCCAATGCTCCATCAGCACGACGATGGTGACGTTCACCAGCGACACGATGGCGCCGGCCGACAGGTCGATGTCGCCGGCATAGACGACATAGGTCTGGCCGATCGCCAGCAGCATCAACGCGAGGTACGTCTTGGCCAGGCCCGTCATGCCGGCGACGCTCACGCTGCGCGGCTGGTAGAGGCCGTTCAGCACCAGCAGCACGACCAGGATCACCAGCGCCGGCAAAAACGGATAGCGCTTCATGGCCGTTCACCGATTTCCTCCCCAGCTCTGCTGGGGAGGTGCCCCGAAGGGGCGGAGGGGAGCCGACGAGGTTTCTGTAACTGAGACCACGTGGGCCCCCCCTCCGGCCTTCGGCCACCTCCCCCACCTGCGGCGGGGGAGGTAAGAGTACGTGGTGACCTCATCACGCGGCCTCGTAGGCGGCGTGGTAGAGGTTGTAGCGCGTGCGCTCGGCGCCGGTGAGCTCGCGCCGGATGCGCCCGCCGTTGAAGACCAGGATGCGGTCGGCATTGCCCAGCAGCTCGGCATCCTCGGACGAGTACAGCACGATGGCCAGCCCGTCGCGCGCCAGCGCGCGGATCAGCGCGAAGAGATCGGCCTTGGCCGACAGGTCGATGCCCTTGGTGGGATCGTCCAGCAGCAGCACGTCGGGACGATCGATCAGCCAGCGCGCGATCACCACCTTCTGCTGGTTGCCGCCTGACAACGAGTCGATCGCGTGCGCGAAGCCGGCGAACTTGGTGTTCAGCGCCGCCACCGCCGCCTGTGCCTTCTGTTGCAGCACCGAGGGGCGCGCCAGCACCAGCCGGCGGCGCAGATAGTGGATCGGCGTCAGGTTCTCGATGATCGGCCGGCCCTGGATCACGCCGTCTCGGCGGCGATCGCCCGATACGTAGGCGATGCCGCGGCGGATGGCCTCGCGCGGCGTTCGCAGCGGCAGGGATGTATCGCCGCGTGTCACATCGCCGGCCGAGCGGGGCAGGGCACCGAACAACGTCCGCAGCACCGCCGACTGGCCCTGGCCGTGCAGGCCGCCGAAGCCGAGGATTTCGCCCCGGTGCAGGTCGAAGGCGACGGCTTCGAAGCCCTGTCCAGCGAGACCACGAACCGACAATGCGATTCCCTCCCCCAACGCAGTTGGGGGAGGTGGCCGAAGGCCGGAGGGGGAACCCACGTGGTCCGAGTGACCAGGATCACGTTGGCTCCCCTCCGCCCCTTCGGGGCACCTCCCCAGCGAAGCTGGGGAGGAGGGTTCCCCCACCATGTGCGCGATGATGCTGGCGGCATCGGTCTCGTCGAGCCGCCAGGTGCCGACCGTGCGGCCGTCGCGGATCACCGTCACCCGATCGCCGATGGCGGTGATCTCGTCCATGCGATGCGAGATGAAGATCATCGCGCGGCCTTGTTGCTTCAGGTCGCGGATGATGGCGAAGAAGCGCTCGACCTGGGCACGGTCGAGCGCCGAGGTC
>DATEIF010000459.1:0-2087 GCA_035279205.1 Vineibacter sp. | reverse complement strand
CGCGACCAATCGCCCGCCGCTCGCGCCGGTGCCCGACGGCGACCCGCGCGATCGCGGTGGACCGGCGCAGCCGCTGCTCACCGTCACCAACCTGAAGCGCCACTTTGCGATCAAGGGCGGCGTGCTGGGCCGCACGATCGGCCATGTGCGCGCCGTCGACGACGTCTCCTTCACCGTGCTGAAAGGCGAAACCCTGGGCATCGTGGGCGAATCGGGCTGTGGCAAGTCGACGTTGGCGCGCCTGCTGATGCATCTCATCCCGCACGACAGCGGCGAGGTCGTGTTCGACGGTGAGACGGTGGGCCACAGCACGCACGGCATCTCCCTGCGCGACCTTCGCCGCAGCCTGCAGATGGTGTTCCAGGACAGCTACTCCTCGCTCAACCCGCGGCTGCCGGTCGAGGATTCGGTGGCGTACGGTCCGCGCGTGCATGGCGCCTCGCGCGAGGCGGCCCGGACGAAGGCGCGCGAGCTGCTGGCCAAGGTCGGGCTGAAGCCCGAGATCTTCGGCCCGCGTTATCCGCACGAGCTGTCCGGCGGCCAGAAGCAGCGCGTCAACATCGCCCGCGCGCTGGCGCTCGAGCCGCGCATGCTGATCCTGGACGAGGCGGTGTCGGCGCTCGACAAGTCTGTCGAGGCGCAGGTGCTGAACCTACTGCGCCAGCTCAAGCGGCACTTCAACCTCACCTACGTCTTCATCTCGCACGACCTCAATGTCGTGCAGTACATCTCCGACCGCGTGCTGGTGATGTATCTGGGCGAGATCGTCGAGATCGGTCCGGTGGACGCGATCTACGCCGCGCCCAAGCATCCCTATACGCGTGCGCTGTTGGCCTCGCGGCTGTCATTCGATCCGGCCGAGCGGGTCGAGGACCCACCCCTCACCGGCGATCCGCCCAATCCGATCAACCCGCCCAGCGGCTGCCGGTTCCGCACGCGCTGTCCGCACGCCGAGGCCGTCTGCGCAGCCCGCGCGCCATCACTGCCCACGGCCATGACCAGCGATACGCACGCCGCCGCTTGCCACATGGAGGATGCGGGTTCGGGCCACAGCCTGGCCGTCGGCGCCCGGTCGGCGCCCGGGGCGACGCTGCCGTCCAGTCAAGCAGCGGCCGGATCATAGGTGGCGTCGCATGTGGCGCACCTGCCGAAACGACCGTCGTCCTGCGCGCAGCGAAGGACCTTGCGGTGCGTCGATCGCAAGGGCAGTGCCGTGGAAAGGGGAAGAGTTCACCACAGAGGCACAGAGTACACAGAGAACCACAGAGAAGGCCCTTTGCGCGCCTTCGGCGCGGAGCAACTGTCTTCCTCTGTGTTCCTCCGTGCCCTCTGTGCCTCTGTGGTTAATCTTCCTGCGGTGCTTCCCTCACGCTGCAGTGAATAGTCGGCGCACCGCAGGGTCCTTCGCTGCGCTCAGGACGACGCAAACTGTGTGAGGGCGACCGATGCAGCTTCAGCAGATCCCATCTCTGGCACCGAGTCCCGTGCCCCGGCCGCTGGTCGAGGTCGAGGATCTCTCCGTCAAGTTCGTGAGCCGCGAAGCCACCGTCTCGGCCGTCAACGGCGTGTCCTTTTCGATGTTGCCGGGCGAGGTGCTCTGCATCATCGGCGAGTCGGGCTCGGGCAAGTCGGTCACCATGCGGGCGCTGATGCGCCTGCTGCCGAAACACCGCGCCCGCATCTCCGGCCGCATGCGCGTGGGCAACCACGACATTCTCAGCTTGTCCGATCGGGCGCTGAGCGACATTCGTGGCTCGACGGTGTCGATGATCTTCCAGGAACCGATGACGGCGCTGGACCCCGTTTATACCGTGGGCCAGCAGATCGCCGAAACGGTGGTGCGCCACGATGGCTGCTCCCATGCCGACGGTCTGGCGCGAGCGCTGGAGCTGTTGAACCTCGTCAAGGTGCCGTCGGCCGAGCGGCGGCTGAAGGCGTATCCGCACGAACTTTCCGGCGGCCTGCGCCAGCGCGTGATGATTGCCATGGCGCTGTCGTGCCGGCCGAGCCTGCTGCTGGCCGACGAGCCAACCACGGCGCTCGACGCCACCGTGCAGATCCAGATCCTGCTGCTGCTGCGCGAGCTG
>DATEIF010000458.1:0-6485 GCA_035279205.1 Vineibacter sp. | reverse complement strand
CGATCCGCAGGCCTTCCATCTCGACGAGTCGGCCGCCCGCGACACCGTGTTTCGCGGCTTGGCGGCGAGTGGCTGGCATACCGCCGCGATGACGATGCGTTTGCTGGTCGAGAGTGAGCTCAGGCCTGCCGGCGGCATCGTCGGCATGGGCCTGGACGAGCTGAAGTGGCCAAGTCCCGTCCGATCAGGCGATGAACTTCGGATCGAAGCCGAGATCCTGGATGTACGACCGTCGAAATCGCGACCGGGGCAGGGTCTGATCAAGGTCCGCACGGTTACGCTCAATCAAAACGACGATCCGGTTCAAGTGACGGTGGTCAACCTGCTGGCGCTGCGTCGCCCGGCCGGGGATGGAGGCGCGCTGTGAACGCACTGCTGGCGAACATTCTGGAGGTCCACGGCGGCCTTGACCGCTGGAAGCGTTACGCAAGGGTGGAGGCCAGCATCGTGAGTGGCGGTGGCCTGTTCTCGCTCAAGGGCCTGCCACAGGACCCAACACCGCGGCGCATGACCGTCTGGCTGCATGAAGAGCGCGCCTCCGTCATGCCGTTCGGTGCACCCGACCAGCGCACCATGTTCACACCGGAGCGAGTCGCCATCGAAAAGCTCGACGGCACACTGGTGGCGGAACGCCACGCACCCCGCGATTCGTTTGCCGGGCACCAGATGAACACGCCCTGGGATCCGCTCCATGTGACGGTCGAGTAGCGCCGCGTGTCGGTGCGTTGCTGCCCCTGGCATGCGCTCACAACACCTCACAACACCTAACGGGCGGTTCGCCGCCGGCAGCCCCACTGTCCTCCCAGCAAGCGGGCCGCACCGGCGGCCATGACAACCAGGAGAGTCCCCATGCGCACGACTGCAGCAACCGAAACAATCGACCTTCATCGCCGTCGGCTTTTGGGTACCGTCGCCACGGGTATCGCCCTGGCCGGCGCCGCCAGCCTGTTACCGATACGTCCGAGCGTCGCCGCCGGTGGCGACGCGATTCGCCCCTTCCGGATCGACATTCCGGAGGCGGCGCTCGTCGATCTCCGCCGACGCCTGGCGGCGACCCGGTGGCCCGATCGGGAAACCGTCACCGACGACTCCCAGGGCGTGCGGCAGGAGAAGCTCCAGGCGCTCGTCCGCTATTGGGAGAAGGATTATGACTGGCGCAAGATCGAGGCCAGGCTCAATGCGCTGCCGCAGTTCGTGACCGAGATCGACGGGTTGAACATTCATTTCATCCATGTCCGCTCACGGCATGCGAACGCCTTGCCGATCATCATCACCCATGGCTGGCCGGGCTCGGTCCTGGAGCTCGTGAAGGCCATCGGCCCGCTCACCGATCCCACAGCGCATGGCGGCCGCGCCGAGGACGCCTTCCATGTCGTCGTGCCCTCGATGCCGGGCTACGGCTTCTCCGACCGGCCGCAAGGCACGGGCTGGGGTCCGGACCGCATGGGGCGCGCCTGGGACGTGCTGATGAAGCGCCTGGGGTATGAGCGCTATGTCTCGCAGGGCGGCGACTGGGGCTCGGTCGTCGCGGATGCGATGGCACGCCAGGCACCCGCCGGGCTTCTTGGCATCCACGTCAACATGCCGCCGACCGTACCGGGCGACCTCATGAAGGCGATCCTGGCCGGCGATCCGGCGCCCGCAGGGCTGTCCGCCACGGAAAAGGCGGCCTTCGAAAAACTGAGCACGTTCTTCGCGAAGAACGCCGGCTATGGCGCCATGATGGTGACGCGCCCGCAGACCGTCGGTTACGGACTGTCGGACTCGCCCGTCGGTCTCGCCGCCTGGATGTACGACAAGTTCGCCCAGTGGACGTATAGCGGGGGCGAGCCGGAGCGTTCGTTGACCCGCGATGAAATGCTCGACGACATCACCCTCTACTGGCTGACCAACAGCGCGATCTCGTCGGCGCGGCTCTACTGGGAAAACAACAACAACAATTTCAGCGCCGAGGCCCAGAAGACGGCGGAGATCGCCATCCCGGTCGCGGTGACGGTGTTCCCCGGCGAAATCTATCAGGCGCCGAAGAGCTGGACCGAGCGGGCCTACCGCAAGCTCATCTACTTCAATGAGGTCGACAAGGGCGGCCACTTCGCGGCGTGGGAGCAGCCTGAGCTCTTCAGTGCCGAGCTGCGGGCCGCGTTCAGGTCCCTGCGCCAGCCGGTCTGAGACCCGTGGCGCGCGCATCGTGCGCGCCACCTTCCTGCCGAACATCCCGACTCATCGAAAGACGGAGTTCCCCATGAAAGACATCAACCCATCGGAAATCATCGACAGGCAGCGCCGCCGGTTGCTGGGTGGCGCCGCGCTCACCGTCGCGGCCGCCAGCCTCGGTGCGCTCGGCACCGCGCGGGCGCAGACGGCAAAGTCGGGCTCGGCGGACTCGTTCACTGCCGTGAAGCAGATCGACGCCGGTGTCCTGAACGTCGGATATGCCGAGGCCGGCCCGGCCGACGGTCCGCCCGTGCTGCTCCTGCACGGCTGGCCATACGACATCCACACCTATGTCGACGTCGCGCCGCTGCTGGCATCAGCCGGCTACCGCGTGATCGTCCCGCATCTGCGTGGCTATGGCACGACGCGCTTGCTTTCGGATGCAGCCGTCCGCAACGGCCAGCCGTCGGCGATTGCCGCCGACATCATTGCCTTGATGGACGCGCTCAAGATCCAGAAGGCGCTCGTCGCCGGTTGCGACTGGGGTGCGCGCACGGCCAACATCGTCGCCGCTCTGTGGCCGGAGCGCGTCAAGGCCATGGTTTCGGTGAGCGGCTACCTGATCGGCAACCAGGAAGCCGGCAAGATGCCCTTGCCGCCGAAGGCCGAACTGCAATGGTGGTACCAGTTCTATTTCGCCACCGAACGCGGCCGCCTCGGTTACGAGAAGAACCGGCGCGAGTTCGCCAAGCTGATCTGGCAGCTGGCCTCGCCGAAGTGGAACTTCGACGACGCTACCTTCGATCGCAGCGCGACGGCGTTCGATAATCCTGATCACGTCGCGATCGTGATCCACAATTACCGCTGGCGGATCGGCCTCGCCGAGGGCGAGGCGACATACGACGCGCTGGAAAAGCGCCTGGCCACGTCACCCATCATCACCGTGCCCACGATCACGCTGGAAGGTGACGCCAACGGCGCGCCGCACCCAGAGCCGAGCGCCTACGCCGGCAAATTCTCAGGCAAATACGCGCATCGGAACCTCGACGGCGGCATCGGGCACAACCTGCCGCAGGAAGCGCCGCAGGCCTTCGCCCAGGCCGTCGTGGACGTCGACAGGTTCTGACCGCGCAGTCGCCAATCGACAGAGCACCGTAGAGTGAGCGTTAGCGATCTTGTCATGTGAACGGCGCGGCCGTGCGATCGGCCGCAGCACGGGCTTGCCACAGGAAGGGTCCCCACATGTCTTCGACGGCAATGCGCCTCTTGCTTGGCTTCCTCGCCGGGTTCCTCTCGCACCTGATCTTTCAGGGCGGATTCGGCGGCATCCTTTACGCGGCGCATCTGCTGCCGACGTTGCCCTGGAGCCTCACGCCGGTGCCGCCGCTGGGCGTGCCGAGGAGCCTTTCACTGGGGTTCTGGGCCGGGCTCTAGGGGCTGCTCTACGCCGTGCTCGAGCGGCACCTCACGGCTCGACTCACGTGGTGGCTGGGCGGGCTGGTCTTTGGTCTCGCGCCGCTGGTCGCGTACTGGCTCGTCGTTCTGCCGCTGAAGGGCGCCGGCATTGGTGGCGGCTTCCATCTCCCGATGATGCCGATCGAAATCGGCTTCCATGCGGTCTTCGGCGTCGGCACGGCGGTCATCTTTCGCTACGGCCGCGCGCTCAGCAGGTGGTTGGGCAGGCCGCAGGCGCGTCACGGCTGATCGCAGGGAGAAGGCAAGGTGCGAAGGGGACCATCCTGAGCGCGGTAAGCGATCCGAGGTGCCGGCGGCGATCAGCCCGGTGCGCCGCGCCGCTCCATCAGGCCGCGCGCCGGGTCGTAGCCGACGATGGCGCAGGCCAGGAATAGGACCAGGTAGCCGGCCAGGCCCAGGCAGGCGGTCAGGTCGAACTGGCAGTAGAGCGCGAAGCGGATCAGTTCGACGGCCTGGGTGAACGGGTTGAAGGCGCAGAGATCGGCCAGCAGCGGGCTTGCCTCGCGCACGCGCCATAGCGGGTAGAGTGCGGAGGAAGCGAAGAACATCGGGAAGATCACGAAGTTCATCACGCCGGCGAAGTTCTCCAGCTGCTTGATGAACGAGGACAGCAGCAGGCCCAGCGCGCCCAGCATCAGCCCGGACAGGATCAGCGCCGGCAGCACCGCCAGGTAGCCCAGCGGCGGCGGCTGCACGCCCCACAGCCAGGCGATGGCGAGGAACACATAGGCCTGCAGCACCGACACGGTGACGCCGGCCAGCAGCTTGCAGATCAGCAGGTACCAGCGCGGCAGCGGGCTGATCAGCAGCGTCTTCATGCTGCCCATCTCGCGGTCGTAGACGATCGACAGCGAGCTCTGCATGCCGTTGAAGAGCTGGATCATGGCCACCAGCCCGGGCACGATATAGACCTCGTACAGCACGTAGGTGTCGTAGGGCGGCATGATCGACACGCCCAGCACGGCGCGGAAGCCGGCGGCGAAGATGAACAGCCAGACCAGCGGACGTACCAGTGCCGAGATGAAACGCTCGCGCTGATGCACGAAACGCAAGCCCTCGCGGACGATGATGCCGCGCAGGCAATGGATGTAGGCCGCGATCATGGCGTGTCGCTTTCTCCGGGAGCGCGGGCGTCCCGCCCGCGTTCGCCCGCAGCGTCAGCGGAGGGCGAAATGTCGATGATCGGTGCCGGCACGCAACAGGCGAAAGCGATGCTTTCGCCGGGGATGCGGGCGAGACGCCCGCGCTCCCAGGAAAGACAGCGCGTCATCTGGAACCACGTGGACCGGCTGCCGGCCCGGTCATACGGGTGAAGGCGTCGCGGAGGGTGTCGGCGCTGGACTGGCGCACGACGTCCTCGACCGTGCCGTCGGCCAGCACCCGGCCGCGATGCAGGATGATGACCTGGTCGCCGTCGGCAATCTCGTCGATCAGGTGCGTGGCCCACAGCAGGCCGATGCCTTGCTCACCGCACAACTGCCGGGCGTGATCGACGATGTCCTGCCGGCTGCCGATATCGAGGCCCACGGTGGGCTCGTCCAGCAGCAGCAGGCGCGGCCGGTGGATGAGCGCGCGGGCGATCTCGACCCGGCGGATCTGGCCGCCGCTCAAGGTGCGCACCTTCTGCTTGGCCTTGTCCATCAGGCCGGCGCGGGTCAGCTCCTGCTCGATGCGCGGCCGCGCGACGGAGGGCGCGATGCCGTGCAGTGCGGCGTGATAGTTCAGGTTCTGCAGCACGCTGAGGTCGAGATCGAGCGTGCGCTGCTGGAAGACGACCCCCATCTGCGCCAGCGCCACCGCCGGGTCCTGGCGGACGTCGGTGCCATAGATGCGAATCGAGCCCGTGCGGTTGCTGTAGAGCCGCGTGATCAGGGAAAAGAGTGTGGTCTTGCCGGCGCCGTTCTGGCCCAGCAGCGCGGTGAAGCGACCGGCCGGCACGCTGAACGAGACATCATCAAGCGCCTTCGCTTTGCCGAAGGCGTGGCTCAGGCCGGCGACTGCGAGTGCCGGCGATCCGGCAGCGCCATCATTCATCACGGCCGTACCGCGACGCCCCAGGGCGCCTGGCCGACCGTGATGGACTTGATCACCTTCAATGCCGGCACGTCGATCACGGAGATGTCGTTGCTGACGCCGTTGGTGGTGTAGAGCCGCGTCTCGTCGGCATTGAAGGCGAGCTGCCAGACGCGCTGGCCGACCAGCAGGTAGGTCTTCACCTCGAAGCTCTGGGCATCGATCACCGCGACGCGATTGGCCGGGCCGAGCGCCACGAACGCCAGCTTGCCGTCGCGGCTGATGCGCACGCCGACCGGCTGGACCTGATCGCGCCGCACGCCCGGGATGTCGAAGGTGACGCGGCGGATCACCTTGCGCGTGGCGACGTCGATCACGCTGACGCTGCTGCCGATTTCGGCCGTCGCCCAGACCTGCTTGCCGTCGGCGGTGAAGGTGGCGGCGCGCGGCCGGTTGTCGACCAGCACGTTGCCGCTGAGGTTGCGCGTGGCCGTGTCGATGAAGTGCACCATGCTGGTGGTTTCCGACGTCACCACCACGGTCTTGCCGTCGGGGCTGACCGCCATGCCCTCCGGCTCGACGCCGACCTTGACCTTGCCCAGGATGGCGCCTTTCTCGACATCGACGATGGTCACCAGGTTGTCGTCCTCATTGGCGACGTAAAGCGGGTTGCCGCTGGGACTGAGGACGAACTGCTCGGGGTCGGGACCCGAGGGCAGGGTGCGCACGACCTGCTGCTTCTCGACGTCGATGACCTTGATGGTGTGATCATCGCTGACACAGACATAGAGCCACTTGCCGTCCGGGCTGACCGTGATGCCGCGCGGGCGCTTGCCCACGGC
>DATEIF010000457.1:0-16494 GCA_035279205.1 Vineibacter sp. | reverse complement strand
CGTCGTCGTCTGCCTTGTCCTGTCGGCGCTGTCGGCCGAGGTCGATCTCGGCAAGCTGTTTGCCAACATCGGCAAGTTCACCAGCTACATCGGCCGCATCTTCGTGCTGGAGAGCGGCCAGCCGGTGTGGACCGATCCGGTTGAGTGGTACTGGGGCATCGGCCGCTGGCTGTCGCTCCTGGGCGAGACGTTGCTGATCGCCTATGTCGGCACCGCGCTGGGCGCCATCGGCGGCATCGTGTTGGCGTTCCTGGCGGCGTCCAACCTGTCGCCGCATCCCATGGTGCGCGCGATCACGCGCCGCTACCTGGAATTCTGCCGTACCTTTCCCAACCTGGTCTTCGCGCTGATCTTCGTCATCGCCTTCGGCCTGGGACCGCTGCCCGGCGTGCTGGCCATCGCCATCCACACCATGGGCGCGCTGGGTAAGCTGTTCTTCGAGGTGATCGAGAACATCGACATGAAGCCGGTCGAAGGCGTCGTGGCCAGCGGCGCCGGCTGGCCCACCGTCGTGCGCTTCGGCGCCGTGCCGCAGGTGCTCTCCAACTTCGTCAGCTACACCTTGCTGCGCTTCGAGATCAACGTGCGCGAAGCCTCGGTGATGGGCTTCGTCGGCGCCGGTGGCATCGGCCAGGACCTGATCGAGTCGATCCGTAAATTCTATTACTCGGACGTCTCGGCGATCCTGGTGCTGATCATCATCACCGTGGCGCTGATCGATTTCGTCACCGAGCGCATCCGCCACCGCCTGATCGACTCGGGGACATCGGCATGAGCATGCGCACCACCACCAGCGTCGAGGTGATGCGCCAGCGCCATCCCGAGATCTTCATGCCGGCATGGCGGCGCAACCGCACCGGCATCGTCGTCTTCGCTGCGCTCGCCGCTTTGCTGGTCTACGGTCTGGCGGATCTGGGCTTTCTCCATCCGCGCATCGTCGAGGGCCTGGGCAAGCTGATGTCGGTGTTCGGCATGATGCTGCCGCCGGACCCGGGCTCATGGGAACGCGCCGTCATCTACCTGAAGGCGCTGGGCGAGACCCTGGCGATCGCGTTCCTCGGCACCGTGCTGGGCGCGGCGGTGGCGTTTCCCATCGGCTTCCTGGCGGCGCGCAACGCCACGGTCGGTCGCATCGTGCATTTCCTGACGCGCCGCTCGCTCGACACGCTGCGCGGTGTCGATGTTCTGGTGTGGGCGCTGATCTGGATCAATGTCGTGGGGCTGGGGCCGTTCGCCGGCGTGCTGGCCCTGATGACGTCCGACATCGGCTCGTTCGGCAAGCTGTTCTCCGAGGCGATCGAGGCCTCCGACAAGCGGCCGGTCGAGGGCGTGCTGTCGACCGGCGGTGGCGCCCTGCACCGCGTGCGCTTCGGCATCCTGCCCGAGGTGCTGCCGGTGATGGCGGGCCAGGTGCTGTATTTCATCGAATCCAACACGCGCTCGGCCAGCATCATCGGCATCGTCGGCGCCGGCGGTATCGGCATGCATCTGGCCGAGCAGATCCGTGTGCTGGAATTCCAGCACGTGGCCTTCATCATCGTGCTGGTGCTGATCGCCGTGGCCGCCATCGACTGGCTCTCGACCCGCCTGCGCCTGGCCCTGATCGGCACCAAGCGGGTGGCGGTGGCTTGATTCCCTTCTCCCCGCGGAGGCGGGGAGAAGGTGGCGCGTAGCGCCGGATGAGGGGCTTGCTGCCCATCGACCAGACGCTGTTCATGAGTAACATCGCGACTTACAGTGAGATCGCGAAGCCCCTCATCCGCCCTTCGGGCACCTTCTCCCCGCCTACGCGGGGAGAAGGGAATCAAAACTCCACCACGAAGGTCATCAGATCGCCCAGCATGCGGCCGTGGCCGAACTCGATGATGCTGCCGTCAGGCTCGACGTTGACGCTGTCGGTGACCAGCACGGCGCGCCCGCGGCGGACGCCCAGGATCCGCGCATCGGCGTTGGAAATGAGCTGCGCTGAAATCCGCGTGGTGCGCCGCTTGTAGTCGGGCACGCCGCAGCGCCGTAGCGCCGCCGTGATGGACCGTTCCGCCGTGAAGGCAGCAGCAATATCGGGCACGCGTGCCTGGGGATAGTAGTGGCTGCCGATGCCCACCGGCCGGTCGTCGGCCAAGCTCAGTGTCTCAAGACAGATCAGCCGGGTATCGACCGGGATGTGCATCGCCGCGGCCAGGGCGGCATCGGCCGCGATCTCCGATGTGCGCAACAGGCGGCGCGACGGCCGGCGTTGCGCCTGGCCGATGTTGTCGCTGAAGCGCGTGTGCGGCGTGACGGCGTAGTGGATCGGCGGATCGGGCACGAAGATGCCGCGGCCCTGCTCGGCACGCAGCAGGCCCTCGTTCTCCAGGTACGACACCGCCTGGCGCAGTGTATGCCGGTTGACCTCGAAGCGATCGGCCAGTGCGTACTCGCCGGGCAGGCGATCGCCCGGCTTCCAGGTGCCGGACTCCAGCTCGGCGCTCAGCGTGTCGGCGATCTGGCGCCAACGCGGGCGCGTGGCCTCCTTGGTGCGCATGTCGTCAAACCTTCATCGAGCGGTCTTGCAACGGTCACTGCCTCAGGCTAGTTTGAAAATATCTTGTATAGACAAGTGAGATTGTTGTCGAGATGAAAAGCGATCACGACACCAAGACCCGACAGCGGCGCCTGGCCGCCCTGGCCCGGGCCGAGCGCGGGACGCTCGAGGATGCACTGGATCGGATCAAACCGGCGCCGCGTTACGATGTGGTGAAACCTGCCGAGACCGGCCTGGTGATGGTGCGCGGTCGTGCCGGCGGCAGCGGCGCGCCGTTCAATCTCGGCGAGATGACGGTGACACGCTGCGTGGTGCGCGGCGCGGACGGTGCGTTGGGTGTCGGCTACGTCGCCGGCCGCGACCGCCGCAAGGCCGAGCTGGTAGCCATCTTCGATGCCCTGCTGCAGGACCCGGCGCATACCGAGCGGCTCGAAGGCGATGTGATCGCGCCGGCCGAGCAGCACCGCCGCGAGCAGCGTGACCAGGTGCTGGCACGGGCCGCGGCCACGCGCGTCGACTTCTTCACCGTGGTGCGCGGAGAATGAGCATGACCACTGCTGCCTTGCCCGGTTTCGCCGACGCCGTCCACGACGCCCAGGGCACGTTCCGCCATGTGCTCGACGCCATGGCCCACCCCGGTCGCATCGTGAGCGTGCCCGCGCCGCTGGCGACGCCATCGGATGTCGATCCGGCCACGGCATCGCTGCTGCTGACCTTGTGCGATGGCGAGACGCCGGTGTGGCTGGACGCCGGTGCCGCACCGATCGCCGACTGGCTGGCATTCCGCACCGGCGCACCGGCCACCGCGACGCCTGCCCATGCGGCGTTCGCCGTGGTGCTGCAGCCGCAGGCCATGCCGGCGCTCGATGCCTTCGACTGGGGCACCGACGAGGTGCCGGAAGCCAGCACGACGCTGATCGTGCAGGTACCGTCGCTGGCCGGCGACAGCGGCTGGACCCTGCGCGGGCCGGGCATTGCCACGCAGGCGCGCCTCGCGGTCGCGGGCCTGTCACAGAACTGGTTCACAGATCGGCGCGCCATGCAGGCGGCCTTCCCGCGCGGCGTCGATGTCCTCTTCACGTGTGGCCAGCGCGTTGCGGCGCTGCCGCGGACAACGATCATGGAGTCCTGACATGTACGTTGCGGTCAAGGGCGGCGAGCGGGCCATCGCCAATGCGCATGCCTGGCTGGCGGAAGAACGGCGCGGCGATGCCGCGGTGCCCGAGCTGACGGTGGCACAGATTCGCGAGCAGCAGCGGCTGGCGGTCGACCGGGTGATGACCGAGGGCTCTCTCTACGATCCCGATCTCGCGGCGCTGGCGCTGAAGCAGGCGCGCGGCGATCAGGTCGAGGCGATCTTCCTGCTGCGCGCCTATCGCACCACGCTGACGCGCTTCGGCGCCACCGTGCCGCTGGAGACCAGCCGCATGACGGTGCGCCGGCGCGTGTCGGCGATCTTCAAGGACGTGCCCGGTGGGCAGGTGCTGGGCCCGACCTTCGACTACACCCACCGCCTGCTCGATTTCACCTTGGCCGCCAATGGCGAGCCGCCGGCCGCACCGGTCGCCGAGACGCCACTGGCCGATACGCTGCCGGGCGTGATCGACGTGCTCAACCGCGAGAGCCTGATCGAGACCGAGGTGGCGCCCTCCGATGCGCCGACGCCACCCGATCTGACGCGCGAGCCGCTGCGCTTCCCGGCGCCGCGCGCCATGCGCCTGCAGAACCTGGCGCGCGGCGACGAAGGCTTCCTGCTGGCGCTGGGCTACTCGACCCAGCGCGGCTATGGCCGCAACCATCCCTTCGCCGGCGAGATCCGCTTCGGCGAGGTGACGGTCGAGTTCGAGGCGCCGGAGCTGGGCTTCGCCGTCGAGCTGGGCGACATCGAGCTCACCGAATGCCAGATGGTGAACCAGTTCGCCGGCTCGAAGACCGAGCCGCCGCAGTTCACCCGCGGCTACGGCACCAGCTTCGGCCATGGCGAACGCAAGGCGATGGGCATGGCCCTGGTCGATCGTGCGCTGCGCGCGGCGGAACTGGGCGAGGAGGTGACCTCGCCGGCCCAGGACACCGAGTTCGTGCTCTATCACAGCGACAACGTCGAGGCGCAGGGCTTCGTGCAGCACCTCAAGCTGCCGCATTACGTCGATTTCCAGTCCGAGCTGACGGTGATCCGCGCCATGCGGCGCGCCGCGGCGCAGACCAAGGAAGCAGCGCTGGCGGAGGCCGCGGAATGAACGCCATGACCCCTCCCGTCGTCGATGACGGCTACAGCTTCGCCTTCCTCGACGAGCAGACCAAGCGCATGATCCGCCGTGCCATCCTCAAGGCGGTGGCGATCCCCGGCCATCAGATCCCGTTCGGCAGCCGTGAGATGCCGCTGAGCTACGGCTGGGGCACCGGTGGCATCCAGGTGACGGCCTCCGTCATCGGCCGTGGCGACACGCTGAAGGTGATCGACCAGGGCGCCGACGATACCACCAACGCCGTCAGCATCCGCGGCTTCTTCCGCCGCATGACGGGTGTCGCCACCACCGAGCGCACCGAGGACGCCACCATCGTTCAGACGCGGCATCGCATCCCGGAAACCAGGCTCGCCGAGGGGCAGGTCATCGTCTACCAGGTGCCGATTCCCGAGCCGCTGCGCTGGCTCGAGCCGCGCGAGACCGAGACCTGCAAGATGCATGGGCTGGCCGAGTACGGCGCCATGCACGTGAAGCTCTACGAGGACATCGTGCGCTATGGCCGCATCGAGACGGCCTACGATTATCCCGTGATGGTGAACGGCCGCTACCTGATGCGGCCTTCGCCGATCCCCAAGTTCGACAATCCCAAGATGGATTATATGCCGGCGCTGCAGCTGTTCGGCGCCGGGCGCGAGAAGCGCATCTATGCCGTGCCGCCGTATACGTCGGTGAAGTCGCTCGATTTCGAGGACCATCCGTTCGAGATCGAGCGCTGGGAGCATCAATGCGCGCTGTGCGGCTCGGGCGACAGCTTCCTCGATGAGATCGTGGTCGACGACCAGGGCAACCATGCCTTCGTCTGCTCCGACACCGACTATTGCGGCCAGCGCCGCGCCGAGGGCCACGAAGGCACCGGCATGCCGGAAGGGTATTTGCAGCGACAAGGCGGCCGCGAATGATGAATCACAGAGCACGTCTGGTTGGACCGGACTCGGCGCCCTGGGAGCGCGGGCCTCTGGCCCGCTCATGTCTCGGCGCTCTGCGCCGATGCGGGCGGGACGCCCGCGCTCCCAGGAGGTGACCAATGAAAGAGCAACCCATCCTTGAGGTGAGCGGCCTCACCAAGCGCTTCGGCGTGCGCACGGCGGTGCGCGATGTCGCCTTCGAGCTGTGGCCCGGCGAGGTGCTGGGCATCGTGGGCGAGTCGGGATCCGGCAAGACCACCTTGCTGAACTGCGTCGGCGGTCGCATGGCGGCCGACAGCGGCGCGGTGTCGTACCGCACGGCGGCGGGTCCGGCCGTCGACATGCTGGCGCTGGCCGAGGCCGAGCGCCGGCGCCTGCTGCGCACCGAATGGGGCTTCGTGCACCAGAACCCACGCGACGGGCTGCGGCTGGATGTCAGCGCCGGTGGCAATGTCGGCGAGCGCCTGATGGCGCTGGGCCATCGTCACTACGGCAACCTGCGCCAGGCCGCGGTCGACTGGCTGGCGCATGTCGAGATCGACACCTCGCGGGTCGATGACCCGCCGCGCGCCTTCTCCGGCGGCATGCAGCAGCGCCTGCAGATCGCGCGCAACCTGGTGACGCACCCGCGCGTGGTGCTGATGGACGAACCGACCGGCGGTCTCGACGTCTCGGTGCAGGCGCGTCTGCTCGATCTGCTGCGTCGCCTGGTGCGCGAAATCGGCGTGTCGGCCGTGATCGTGACCCATGACCTGGGCGTCGCGCGGCTGCTGGCCGACCGCCTGCTGGTGATGAAGGGGGGCGAGGTGGTCGAGGGCGGTCTGACCGACCGGCTGCTCGACGATCCGCATCATCCCTATACCCAGCTCCTCGTGTCCTCCGCGCTTTCGGTGTGATCCATGCGTGCCGACGAACCAGCCCTTCGCATCCGCTCGCTCCGCAAGAGCTTCACCCTGCATCTGCGCGGCGGCGTGCGGCTCGATGCCCTGCGCGGCGTCGATCTCGACCTGTTTCCGGCCGAGTGCGTGGTGCTGCGCGGCCCCTCCGGCGCTGGCAAGAGCACGCTGATGCGCTGCGTCTACGGCAACTACGCCGCCGACAGCGGCAGCATCCGGGTGGCGCACGACGGTGGGGCGGTCGAGCTGGTCGGCGCCGCGCCGCGGCAGGTCCACGAACTGCGCCGCGGCACTCTGGGCTATGTCAGCCAGTTCCTGCGCGTGATCCCGCGCGTGTCGGCCATCGACATCGTGGCCGAGCCGCTGCTGGCCCGCGGCATGGCGCCGGCCGATGCGCGCAAGCGCGCCGCGTCGCTGCTGGAGCGGCTCAACATTCCGGCCCGCCTGTTCGACCTGCCGCCGGCCACGTTCTCCGGTGGCGAGCAGCAGCGCGTCAACATCGCCCATGTCTTCATCGCGCGCTATCCGATCCTGCTGCTGGACGAGCCGACCGCGTCGCTCGATGAAGCCAACCGCGCGGTGGTGATCGACCTGATCCAGGAGGCGCGCCGCGATGGCGCGGCGATCCTGGCCATCCTGCATGACGCGACGGCGCGCGAGGCGCTGGCGACCCGCATCTTCGAATTGGCGCCACGATTGGCGGAGGTGGCCTGATGGATGAGTTGATACTGACCGATGCCAGGATCGTGACGCCGCAGGCCGTCGTCGCAGGCACGGTCATCGTGCGCGATGGCGTCATCGCGGCGATCGAGGATACACGCTCCGGCAGGGGCGAGGCGTTCGACGGCGACTACCTGATCCCCGGCCTGGTCGAGCTGCATACCGACAACATGGAGCGCCACTTCGCGCCGCGGCCGGGCGTGCGCTGGCCGGCGGTGTCGGCGGTGCTGGCCCACGACGCGCAAATCGCCGCCGCCGGCATCACGACCGTGTTCGACGCCGTGTCGCTGGGCTCGATGCAGGACCATGACCTGCGGCTCGACGCGCTCGACGACATGCTGCGCGGCGCACGCACGGCGCGCGACAACGGTCTGTTCCGCAGCGAGCATCTGCTGCATCTGCGCTGCGAGGTGAGCTACCCCCAGATGCCGCAGATGCTGGAAAGCATGATCGACGATCCGGGTGTGCAGCTGGTGTCGATCATGGATCACACGCCGGGCCAGCGGCAGTTCGTCAATCCCGAGAAGTATCGCGAGTACTACAAGGGCAAGAACGGCTTCAACGACGACGAGCTCGATGCCTATCTCGATCTCGCCTGCGCCCGCGGCGCCCGCCACAGCGCCGAGAACCGCCGTGCGGTCGTGGCGATCTGCCGGGCGCGCCGCATGCCGATGGCCAGTCATGACGATGCCACGCCGGATCATGTCGCCGAGGCGCTGGCCGACGGCATGGTGGTGGCTGAATTCCCGACCACCGTCGAGGCCGCGCGGCTGTCGCGCGAAGGCGGCATGAAGGTCGTGATGGGCGGACCCAACGTGATCCGCGGCGGCTCGCATTCCGGCAACGTGTCGGCCAACGCGCTGGCGCAGCAGGGCCTGCTCGACATCGTGTCGTCGGACTACGTGCCGACCAGTCTGGTCGAGTCGGCCTTCAAGCTGGCGCGCGAGATCCCTGGCATCGACCTGCCGAAGGCGATGGCGGTGGTGGCCCAGACGCCGGCCGAAGCGGTTGGCCTGAAGGATCGCGGCGCCATCGAGGTCGGCCGCCGCGCCGATCTGGTGCGCGTGCGCCTGCTCGACGGCCAGCCCGTAGTCCGCACGGTCTGGCGCGCCGGCACGCGGGTGGCGTGAATCTCCCTCTCCCGGCTTCGCTGGGGGAGGTGGCCGAAGGCCGGAGGGGGATCCGACGTGGTCTCAGTTACCAAGACCACGTCGGCTCCCCTCCGCCCCTTCGGGGCACCTCCCCACTGCGTGGGGAGGAGAAAGATCTTGAGGGGATCATATCCATGACAACGACAGTCGATGATCTGTTCGATCTGCTCGCCAAGGCGGGCGCGCGTCGCTATGGCGGCGAGGCTGTGTCGCAGCTGGCGCATGCGCTGCAGACCGCGACGTTGGCAGTCGAGGCCGGCGAGCCGGCGGCCGTCGTGGTCGCTTCGTTGTTCCACGACATCGGTCATCTCGTGGGCGAAGGTGACGAGGGCCAGGTGGCGTTGGGCATCGACGCGCGCCATGAGGACCGGGGTGCCGAGGCGCTGCGGCCGCTGTTCGGCGACGCCGTGGCCGAGGCGGTGCGTTTGCACGTGCCGGCCAAGCGCTGGCTGTGCCATGCCGAGGGTGGCTACTGGGATTCGCTGTCGCGCGGCTCGCAGGCCAGTCTCGCCGTCCAAGGCGGTCCGTTCGACGCTGAACAGGCGGCCGACTTCATCGCCCAGCCGCACGCCGAGGCCGCCGTACGCGTGCGCCGCTATGATGATCTCGCCAAGGTGCGCGGTCGCGGCACGCCGGGGCTTGACGAGTTCCGCAACTGGACGGCGGCGCTGCGCCCGCATGCCTGACGGTCGTCGCCTGGTTCTGGTCGTCGGCCCCAGCGGCGCCGGCAAGGACAGCGTGATCCGCGGCGCCCAGCAGGCGCTCGCGCAGCGGTCGGACGTCGTCTTTCCGCGCCGCGTCATCACCCGCCCGCCGGATGTGAGCGGCGGCGAGGATCACGAACCCTGCGAGCCGGCGGTGTTCGAGCGTTGCGCGGCGGCCGGTGCGTTCGCGCTGCACTGGCAGGCCAACGGGCTGCGCTATGGCGTGCCCGCGACGATCGACGATGACCTCGCGGCCGATCGCGCCGTCGTGGTCAACGTGTCACGCGCCATCATCCCGGCAGCGGAGACGCGGTATCCCGGTCTTTGTGTCTGCGTCATCACCGCATCGCCGGCTGTCCTGGCCGCGCGCCTGCGCCAGCGCGGCCGCGAATCGGCGGATGAGATCGTCACACGCCTGGGTCGCGCCGACGCCTTCACCGTCTCGGCGCGCCACGTGCATACCATCAACAACGACGGCGCGCTGGAAGCCAGCGTCAAGGCGCTGCTCGCCGCGA
Organism: Vineibacter sp.; assembly: GCA_035279205.1. Lineage (GTDB taxonomy): Bacteria > Pseudomonadota > Alphaproteobacteria > Reyranellales > Reyranellaceae > Vineibacter. Next base: position 6,833 of record DATEIF010000457.1, on the reverse strand, counting down.
TCGACTTCGGACCGCGCGCGTCCACGCGCGCATCGGCGCGTTAGCGCCGACAATCTTTTGCTCTACGCTTCGCTGCGAGCGAAATGCGCGCGTGGACGCGCGCAGTCCAAAACTACGACGCCAGCGGATAGCGCGAGACCTGGCGGAACGGCGCACCGGGTGTGGGCTCGACGAACAGCCACAGCGCCTCGATCGTGACGGGGGCGGCGATGGCCGGTGCCAGATAGGCCGCCAGCGCCGGCACGGCCTGCGCGCGCGCGTCATCGTCGAGCCGGCCGGTCAGGGTGAAGTGCAGGCGAAAATCATCCAGCACGAAGGGATAGCCCCAGCGGATCAGGTTGGCCTCTTGCCGCGGTGTCAGGCCGGAGGCGCGTCGCCGCTTGAGTTCCTCGTCATCCGGCGGCCGGCGGAAGACATCGAAGGTGCGCACGATGTCGTCGGCCAGGGCCTGCAGCGCGGCGACCGGCTCGGTCGGCCGCAGCGCCACGAAGCCCGACAGCGCGGTGACCTCGAGTTGGCCGAGGTCGACCGGATCGCGCACCGCGGCGAAGCGGCGCAGCGTATCGTCGAGCGCGTGGCTGGAGCGATCCTCGGCGAGCTGGAAGGGTGGTTTCAGCGTGGCGTGGAAGCCATAGCGCGCCGGATCCGCCGTCCACGCCGCCGCTTCCGCCTCGTCGATGCCGTCCAGCATCGGGCGCGTGATGCCGATACCGCGCGCCGCATCGCGGCCAAGCCAGGCGCTGGCCAGGTTATGCAGCATGCTGTCGGGATCGATGGCGGCGTAGATGGCGTAACGGTACACGGGGAAGGACTCAGGATGCGATGACGTCAGAATACTGCAATGCCATCATGACTCTCCGATGTCATTGTCTTCCTCCCCCAACGTAGTTGGGGGAGGTGGCCGAAGGCCGGAGGGGGAGCGCACGTGGTCCTTGTTGCTGAGACCACGTCGGCTCCCCTCCGCCCCTTCGGGGCACCTCCCCACTGCGAGGGGAGGAAAACCCCCTACGGTCCGGGCCAGCCCTGCAGGACGTCGAGCTTGGCCTTGCGTTGGACGGCGCGCGATTGCTTGAAGTCGTGCATGTAGGGTGCCGTGTCGAACGAGCCGTAGCTGGGGTTGGGCAGCATGATCCATTCGCGGCCCCAGCGTTCGACGTTCTTCTCGTAGGCCTTGAGCCGGTCGGCCTCGCTGCCGCGATAGGCGTCGTCGAAATCGCCGAAATTGTCGCCCATGTTCAACAGAACGCGATAGTCCTTCGTGACATGGGCCCGGCGCGTACCCTTGGCCGAGCCCCACTCCGGTCGTTCGCGCGCCGTCAGGAACGTGTCGACGTTGCCGCCCATCGGGAAACCCAGCTTGGCCATGTTCTGGCGCGTCGGCTCTTCCTCCTCGGCGCTGCGGTTGGTGATATAGAACACCTTGATACCCTTGGCGTCGGCGTATTGCGTGAACTCCAGCGCGCCGGGGATCGCGGTCGAGATCTGCGCCGATACGAACTTGGTCCAGGTCTTGGAGTCGAAGGTCTGGTCGGCCTTGATCATCCACACCTGGTAGGCCGAGTTGTCGAGCAGGGTCTCGTCGATGTCGAGGATCACCGCCGGCGGCAGGCTCTCGTAGGCGCCGGTCTGCTCGGCCGGCGCCGCGGTCCATTTCGGATCGGCCATGGCCTGGTCAAGCCGGATGCGCGCCAGGGCGAAGGCCGACAGGCAGGCCGCCTTGTACTCGACCGAGCGCTGCATCCACAGCGTGGCGAGCAGCCCGTCGTGCGGCGGCGGCCCGTCCTGCGCATGGCCGGTCGCGATCGGCGCCGCGAGCACCGCGAGGCCCAGGCTGAGGGTACGCACAAAGCGTATGGTCATGGCGAGATCTCCCCTGTTGTTCCCCTGGGAGCGCGGGCCTCCGGCCCGCTCATGAGCGGGCGGGACGCCCGCGCTCCCGGGAGTATTGCGCAACGCGTTCGGTCAGGCGACGCCGGGTTTCGGCATCGGCAAAGGCGGCGTCGATCGCCGTTTGCGTGATGTGCAGCAAATCATCTTCACCAAGCCCAAAGCTTTCGGCCGCCATCGCGTACTCGCGGCCGATCGAGGTGTCGAAGTAGGGCGGATCGTCCGAGTTCAAGGTCACCTTGCAGCCGGCATCGATCAGGCGGCGCAGCGGATGGCTGGCGAGGTCGGGATAGACACCCAGCGCGATATTGCTGCCGGGGCAGACCTCCAGCACGAGGCCGCGGCGCGCGATGGTGTCGAGCAGACGCGGGTCCTCGCTGGCGCGCACGCCGTGGCCGATGCGGGACAGCGGCAGCGCCTCGATCGCGGCGCGCACGCTCTCGGCGCCGGCCACCTCGCCGGCGTGCGCCGTGCAGGGGTAGCCCGCGTCCGCCACCAGCCGGAACGCCGGCGCGAAGTCGGCGGGTGTGTGCTGCAGCTCGTCGCCGGCCATGCCGAAGCCCACGACATAGGGATGCCGCGTGGCCAGCATGGTGCGCGCGGTCCATAGCGCACGCTCGGGCCCGCGATGGCGCAGGCAGATCGCGATCAGGCGGCCGGTGATGCCGAAGTCGCGCTCGGCCGCATCGATGCCGGCCACGAGGGCCTCGAGCTGCGCGGGGAAACCCAGGCCGATATCCTCGGCATGTTCGGGTGAGCTGAACAGCTCGACATAGATCGCACCTTCTCGGGCGCAGCGCCCGAGATAGTCGTAGATCAGGTCGTGGTAGTCCTCGGCGCGGCGCATCGCATCGCAGGCGCGATCGTAGGCGGCAAGGAAGCTGTTGAAGTCCGTCCAGGCGAAGCGGTGTTCGTCGACGAACATCGTGTCGGGCAAGGTGATCCCGTTGCGCTGGGCTAGCTTGCGCACCAGCGCCGGCGATGCCGCGCCCTCGATATGGCAATGCAGCTCAGCCTTGGGCAGGGCGGCGATCATGATTCCCTCCCCCACGCAGTGGGGGAGGTGGCCGAAGGCCGGAGGGGGAGCCGACGTGGTCTATGTAATGGAGATCTCGTCGGCTCCCCTCCGCCCCTTCGGGGCACCTCCCCAGCGGAGCTGGGGAGGACCTTAACCACATCGTTCATGCGAAGCCTCGCAACGGCAAGTCCGGTCGCTGCAGCCAGTTGTCGGCCGGGTAGTGCGCGGTGCCGTCGATCAGGTGCAGGCTGTAGGCATGGCGCGGACGGGCCGAGCGATTGGCGCTGCTGGCATGCGGCAGCAGGCCGTGCAGGACGACGACGGTGCCGCGCGGCGCTTCCAGGGCAACCGGTGGTGTCGCTGGCCACGGCGTGGCATCGCGCGCCTCCATGACCAGCGCGTCGGCCTGGTAGCGGAAGCGCCGCCGCAGCGGACCGCGCTGCGCACCCGGTATGGCCCACAGGCAGCCGTTGTCGATGTCGGCATCATCGAGCGCCAGCCAGAAGCCCACGACGCTGGGCGGCTCGGTGTAGAGGAACGTCAGGTCCTGGTGCCAGTCGACCGCGCCGCCGATCGTCGGCTGCTTGAAGATGTACATCGATTGCAGCAGCAAGGGCGTCGCCAGGCCCACCGACGTCGCCAGCCTGGCGAAGCGCGGGTCGCGCGAGATGCGGTCGAACACCGGATCGAGATCGTGCAGCGCATGGCCGATCTTGTTCAGCGCCAGCGGCAGGGGCGCGGTCAAGCGCCCCTCGGCGTCGAGCGCGTCTTCCTCGAAGAAGAAACGGATGGCGCCGCCGGACTCGCGGAAATACGCGTCGCGCGCATGGGCCTGCGTCGTGGCCGAGAACACCGTGTGCACCGCCGCGGGATCGACGGTCTCGATCAGCGTCGCGATGCGGGCCTGCAGCGCATCGCAATCCATCGGCGGCACGAAGCCATCCAGGATGAGGAAGCCGTCGCGCGCATAGGCCGCCAGCATCGCCGCATCGAGCCGCCCGTCCGGCGCCGCAAAGCGTGCCGGCTCCCCGGGAGCGCGGGCCTCCGGCCCGCTCATGATGTGGCGCTCCGCGCCGGTGCGGGCGGGACGCCCGCGCTCCCAGGAGCGGCTCGCATGTCTTCGGCATCGATACGGGCGCGCACGACCGGCTGCAGTTGCGGCGCCGTGTCCATGATACGGATCGCGCGGCGCAGGGCTGCGATCGCGGCGTCGGCTGCAGCCTCGTCGGCGGCGTGCACCATGGCGAGCGGGTCGCCGACGGCGACCGTACGGCCGACGCCCACGACATCCGTGAGCCCGACGGCGGGATCGATCGTGTCGCTGGCGCGCTGCCGGCCACCGCCCAGGGTGACGACGACCAGGCCGACATCGCGCGCGTTCATGCCACCGATGACACCGGCGCGCTCGGCGGTGCAGACGCGCACCACCTTGGCTTTCGGCAGGTGCGCATCGATGCGCGTCAGGATGTCGGCCGGTCCACCCAGCGCCGCGACCATGCGCGCGAACGTCTCGGCGGCGCGGCCGTTGGCGAGGCAGGCCTCGGCCTTGGCGCGGGCCTCGCCGAGCGCGGGCGCAAGCTTGCCCAGCACCAGCATCTCGGCAGCCAGCGCCATCACCACGTCGTGCAGGCGCGCGTCACGCGCACGCGGCTCGGTGAGATAGGCGACTACCTCGCGCACCTCGAGCGCATTGCCCACGCTGGTGCCCAGCACCTGGTCCATGTCGGTGATCAGGGCCGTGGTCGACAGCCCGGCGCCGGTGGCGACGCCAACGATGCTCTGCGCGAGATCGCGTGCCATGGCGTCGCTGGCGGCAAAGGCGCCGGAGCCGGTCTTGATGTCCATCACCAGGCCGTCGAGGCCCTCGGCCAGCTTCTTGGACAGGATCGAGGCGGTGATCAGCGGGATCGACTCCACCGTTGCCGTGACGTCGCGGATGCCATAGAGGCGGCGGTCGGCCGGTGCCAGGTCATCGGTCTGGCCGATGATGGCGCAACCCACGTCGCGCACCACGCGGCGCAGGGTGTCGATGTCGGGGTCGGTGCGATAGCCCGGGATTGCCGCCAGCTTGTCGAGCGTGCCGCCGGTATGGCCCAGACCGCGGCCGGAGATCATCGGCACCACGCCGCCGCAGACGGCGACGACGGGCGCCAGCATCAGGCTCACCTTGTCGCCGACGCCCCCGGTGGAGTGCTTGTCCAGCACCGGGCCGGGCATGCCGTCCCAGCGCAACGTCGTGCCCGACCGGGTCATGGCAGAGGTCAGCGCGACGCACTCATCGCGCGTCATGCCGCGCAGGAACACCGCCATGGCGAAGGCGGCAACCTGGGCATCGCTCAGACTGCCGTCGGTGATGCCGCGCACGATGAAGCCGATCGCGTCGGTGGCGAGCGCGTGGCCGTCGCGCTTCTGGCGGATGATCTCCTGCGGCAGCATCAGCCCGCACCATCAGCGAAGAACGCTAGCAAGGTGCGGCGGATGTCCTCGGCGCCGCGGGCGGCCGCCACGCGCAAGGTGTCGAGATGGCTGAGCGGCGCATCGCCCATGCCGGCGGCGAGGTTGGTGATCACCGACAGCGCCGCCACCTTCATCCGCGCATGCCGCGCCAGCACCACCTCGGGCACCGTCGACATGCCGACGGCATCGGCGCCCAGGCGGCCGGCGGCGCGGATTTCGGCCGGCGTCTCGAAGCTGGGACCGGCGAACCAGATGTAGACACCTTCGTGCAACGTGACGCCACACGCCGCCGCGGCCGCCTTCAGCCGCTGCCGCAGCGCCGGATCGTAGGCGTCGACCATGTCGACGAAGCGGTCGTTGCCGGGCTCGCCGAACAGCGGCGAGACGCCGGTGAAGTTGATGTGGTCGGTCACCAGCATCACGCTGCCCGGCGTCATCTCGGGCCGCAGGCTGCCGGCGGCGTTGGTGAGCAGCAGCGTGTCGCAGCCCAGGCCGGCCAGGGTGCGCACCGGCGTTTTCATCACGTCGGCACGGCCATGCTCGTAGTAGTGGGCGCGGCCATGCAGCAATGCCACCGGCGTGGTGCCGATCCGTCCCAGCACCAGCTGGCCGGCATGCCCGCTGACGCCGGGAATGGGAAAGCCGGGCAGGTCGCCATAGGGAATCGTGGCCACCGGCACCACCGCGTCGGCGAGGCTGCCCAACCCCGTCCCCAGGATGAGACCGAGGCGCGGCGCGAAGCCCGGCGCGCGGTCGCGGATGGCCGAAAGGCACTTGTGGACGTCGTCACTCATAACGGACTCGCTACTGTTGAGCCCAGTTTGACTCATTTCGGCCGGCCGCGGCACCAAAGTTCGAGATGAGGGGGCACTCGTGTGGCGCCGATCCGGCGGGTGACAGCGCCGATCGTTTGCCCTCGTATATCGCGCACGACCAGATCCAGGAGGGAACACCATGTCATTCGTCGCCGGCGCCACATCCGATACGCTGATCTGTGAGCAGGACGTTCCCGTCGGGATCATCCTGTTCAACCGCCCCGAGGCCATGAACACGCTTTCGCGCGATCTCGAGGCCGAGCTGCATGCCGCGCTCGATCGCGCCGAGCGCGACGACTCGGTGCGCGCCATCGTGCTGGCCGGTGCCGGCGATCGCGCCTTTTCGGCCGGCTATGACCTGGGCCGGCAGCATGGCCTGAGCGGCCGGGCCGAAGTCCTGCGCTATTGGTGGACCAACGACCAGGCCACGCCCGACAAGCACTGGCACCTGCTGCGCCTGGAGAAGCCGGTGATCGCGGCCGTCGACGGCTGGTGCCTGGCCGGCGGCTTCTGGTACGCGCTGGCTGCCGACATCACCCTGGCGTCGGAGCGCGCGGTGTTCGGCCAGCCCGAGATCCGCGAGACCCAGAACTCGACCGTCATGCTGGCCTGGCTCGCGGGCTGGAAGAACGCGGCGCGCTATGCGCTGACCGGCG
>DATEIF010000456.1:0-3855 GCA_035279205.1 Vineibacter sp. | reverse complement strand
GCCCGGCGCGCGGCTGCCCGACGATGCGAGCACCCCGCAGCCGCACGACTGGTATTCACCGCAGGAGCTCGCGGCCCTGCCGCTGTCGTCCAAGAGCCACTGGGACATCCCGGTCACCGTGAACGGCGAGATCGTGCACATCCTGGCGGCGCACCCGACGCCGCCGGTGTTCGACGGCCCGGAGGACCGCAACGGCCTGCGCAACGCCGACGAAATCCGCTTCTGGCACGACTACGTAACGCCGGGCGCCGGCGGCTACATCTACGACGACCACGGTGGCACCGGTGGCCTGGCAGCGGATGCGCGCTTTGTCATCGTCGGCGACTACAACGCCGATCCTAACGATGGCGACAGCGTCGACAAGGCGATCCAGCAGTTGCTGAACAGCCCCAACATCGACAGCAGCGTGGTGCCGACCAGCGCCGGCGCGGCACAACAGTCGGCGCTGCAGGGCGGCGCCAACACCACGCACATCAGCGATCCGGCGCGCGACACCGCCGACTTCGCCGACGGCACGCCGGGGAACCTGCGCGCCGACTACGTCCTGCCCTCGCAGGTCGGCCTCGACCCCAAGGGCGGCGGCGTATTCTGGCCGCTGAACACGGATCCGACATTCCCACTGGTGGGCACATTCGATCCCAGCCTGCCCGGCGGCTTCCCCAGCTCCGACCACCGCCTGGTGTTCATGGACCTGGCGGTGACCGACGATCAGCGTCGCGACGCCACGGACCTCGAGTTCCTGGGCCAGCTCACCTTCCCCACCGGCCTGCAGTTCCAGGACACCGAGGTCGGCGGCCTGTCCGGCATCACCTACGATGCCGCGCGCGGCGTCTTCTACGCGATCGCCGATGATCGTAGCCAGATCGACCCGGCGCGTTTCTATACGCTGTCGATCGACATCGCCGACGGCAACCTCGAGGCCGGCGACATCGCGTTCACCGGCGTCACGACCCTGCTGGGCCCCAACGGCCAGCCCTTCCCGGCGCTGTCGCTGGATCCCGAGGGCATCGCGCTCACCGACCGCGGCCTCTTCATCTCGTCCGAGGGCGACGCCAACGCCGGCGTGGCACCGTTCGTCAATCTCTTCTCCCTGCAGGGCCAGCAGCTCGCCGCCCTGCCCGTCGATCCCAAGTACCTGCCGAGCGCCAACCACGGCATCCGCAACAACCTCGCCTTCGAGAGCCTGACCGTCACGCCGGACCAGCGCACGCTCTACACCGCGACCGAGAACGCGCTGTTCCAGGACGGCCCGGCCGCCACGCTGCAAAGCGGCTCGGCCTCGCGCATCATCAGGTACGACCTGGTGAGCGGACAGCCGGTGGCCGAGTACGTCTATGTCACCGACGCGGTGGAGACGCCGCCGGTGCCGCCCGACGGCTTTGCCAACAACGGGCTGGTCGACCTGCTGGCCATCGACAATGACGGCACGTTCCTGGCGATGGAGCGCGGCTTCTCGACCGGCGCCGGCAACTTCATCCGCATCTACGAGGTGCGCACCCAGGGCGCCACCGATGTCTCGCACACCGCCGCCATCCCGACCACGATCGAGGAAGGCGAGCTTGTGGTGAACGTCGATGCGCCGGTGCAGAAGGAGCTGCTGTTCGACCTCACCCATCTCGGCATCCCGCTCGACAACGTCGAGGGCATCTCCTTCGGACCGCGGCTGGCCGACGGCCGCCAGTCGATCATCCTGGTCTCCGACAACAACTTCGCCGGCACGCAGTTCACCCAGTTCCTCGCCTTCGCGATCGACCTCGAAGACATCCCCACCATCGCGCCGGTGCTGGAGACGCCGCCGGAAACCCGCTTCACCGATCCGACGGTCGACGTGGAAGGCCCCGATCCCGACGATCCGGCGATCTGGCTCAACCCCGACGATCGCAACGCCAGCGTGGTGGTCACGGCGCACAAGGAGGGTGGGCTGCGCGTCTATGACCTGGGCGGCCACGAGATCCAGTCCATTGAGCCCGAGGGCATCCGCTACAACAACGTCGACGTGCTCTACAACGTGACGGTGGACGGCACGTTCACCGACCTGTTCGTGGCCTCCGACCGCGCCAACGACACACTCGCCATCTTCGCCATCGATCCGCAGACCCGTGCACTCACCAACGTGACGGCGGCCGACGTGCCGGCGAGCATCTTCGGCGTCGACGACGGCGAGGCCACGGCCTACGGGCTCGATGCCTACACCGGCGCCGACGGCCAGGCCTATGTGTTCGTCACGCAGGCCGGCGGCGATCACATCGCGCAGCTGCGCCTGGTGAACGACGCGGACGGCAAGGTCTCGTTCGAGTTGGTCCGCACCTTGACCTTGCCCAATCCGGACGGCGTCGATCCCGAGGATCTACAGTCCGAGGGCATTGTCGTCGATGACGTCACCGGCATCGGCTATGTGTCGCTGGAGAGCGGCGGCATCTACAGCTTCAACGCCGATCCCAGGAGCGACGGCCACTTCACCGAGTTCGTGGCACGCGACGCCGACTTCCTGGTGCCCGACCTCGAGGGGCTGTCGATCCACTACGGCAACGACGGCTCGCGCCAGCTCTTCGTGTCGAGCCAAGGCGATTCGACGTTCTCCGTGATCGATATCGCCACCGGCCACTTCCTGGGCCGCTTCGCCGTCGCCGACGGCCAGGGCATCGACGGCGTCGAGGAGTCCGATGGGCTCGACATCTTCTCCGGGGCGCTGGGCAGCGCCTTCCCCAACGGCCTGGTGGTGATGCAGGACGGCTCCAGCGAGCCACAGACCGTGTTCCCCGATCCCGGCAGCGGCGAGATCCAGAACTTCGACGCCAACTTCAAGTATGTCGACCTCGCCCAGGCGCTGCGCGCGATCGGTGTCGATCCCACGCCGCTGGCGCGCGATCCGCGCGATCTCGACAAGATCGGTGGCGACGGTGATGACGTCATCCGCGGCGGTCCCGGCGACGACCGGCTGTCGGGCCAGGACGGCGATGACCGCATCGACGGCAAGGGCGGCGATGATCGCCTGCTGGGCGGCGACGGCAACGACCGCATCGAGGGCGGCGACGGCAACGATGTGATCGACGGCGGTGCCGGCCGTGACGTGATGGATGGCGGCCGCGGCGATGACGTGCTGATCGGCACGCTGCCGTCAGGCGGCCATGGTCATGACAAATGGAGCCTGATGTGGGGCGATGATGATCGTCACGGCGGCCATGGCCGCGGCGGCGACGTCTATGACGGCGGTAACGGTAACGACACGCTCGACTTCAGCGCCGTCGACGGCGATATCCGGCTCGATCTGGCCGACGGCGTCACCCGGTTCGGTTCGGCGACCATCGTCGATATCGAGAACATCACCGGCGGCGCTCACGACGACCGGCTGTCGGGCAACGATGCCGCCAACACGCTGCGCGGCAATGGCGGCGATGACGATCTCGATGGCGGGCGCGGCAACGACCGCCTGTTTGGCGGCGATGGCGATGATACGCTCGACGGCGGCCGTGGCCATGACGTGCTGGTCGGCGGCGCCGGCGATGACACGCTGCGCGGCGGCGATGGCATCGACTGGTTCGTGTTCACCCGCGTGGATGACGGCATCGACAGCATCCGCGATTTCCAGACCCGCGGCGCGCGCGATCACATCGTGTTTGCCGCCACGCTGTTCACGACCTTCACCGGCGACGACGGCGCCGACCTTGTCGCCGGCGGTTTCCTGCGCGCGCGTAGCGCGCACGGCCAGACCGAGATCCAGGTCGACACCGATGGCGGCGGCAATGCCTGGACCACGATCGCCGAGCTGTCCGGCCGCGTCTCGACCGACACGCTGGCGCAGCAGGTGATCATCCAGCACGACCCGCTGGTGTAAACCCGGGAACGGGGGCCTCT
>DATEIF010000455.1:0-32435 GCA_035279205.1 Vineibacter sp. | reverse complement strand
CTGCGACGACGGCCACGGCGCCTGACCCCGCCGCGCAGCAGCCCAAGATCAGCGACACCGGCGGCGGCCCGTCGATCGCCTCCCTTGTGGACGGCCTCAATGGCCCGGCAGCCGGCGGCGGCTACCGCATCCAGGTCGCCTCCGAGCGGTCCGAGGACACGGCCAAGGCCACCTGGGCGCGCCTGCAGAAAGCCAACGGCGACGTGCTGGGCAATCTGCGCATGCAGTCGGCGCGCGCCGACCTTGGCGACAAGGGCGTCTGGTATCGCGTGCAGGCCGGGCCGCTGGAAGAGAAGCAGGCCAAGGACACCTGCGCCAAGCTGAAGAACCGCAACGTCGGCTGCGTGCTGCTGCCACCGCGATAGGCGAGGCGATGCATGTCATCCCTCGCTGCGCTCGGGATGACGGTGATCCGGATATGATAGGCGTGTCATGACCGCTGCGGTGATTTTCGGCTGCGAAGGGCTGCGCCTGTCTTCGGACGAGCGTGCCTTTTTTCGCGACGCCGACCCGCTGGGCTTCATCCTGTTCAAGCGCAACATCGCCTCGCCCGACCAGGTGCGCGCGCTAACGCGCGATCTGCGCGACTGTGTCGGCCGTGCCGATGCACCGGTGCTGATCGATCAGGAGGGTGGCCGTGTCGCACGTCTTAAGCCGCCATACTGGCGGGTCGCGCCGCCGGCGGCGCTGTTCGGCGAGCTGCATGCGCGCGATCCCGAAGCGGCGATCGAGGCCTCGCGCCTCAATGCCAGGCTCATCGCGGCGGACCTGACGCCGCTGGGCATCGATGTCGACTGTGCGCCGGTGCTCGATGTGCCCGCGGCAGGGGCGCATTCCATCATCGGCGACCGCGCGTTTGCCAGCGTGCCGGCGACTGTCGCCGCGCTGGGCCGCGCGCAGGCCGAAGGCCTGCTGGCCGGCGGTGTAATCCCGGTCATGAAGCACGTGCCCGGCCACGGTCGGGCGCGCGCCGACAGCCACTTCGAGCTGCCGATCGTCGATGCCGCGCGCGCCGATCTGGAAGCCTGCGACTTCGCGCCCTTCCGTGCCCTGGCCGACCTGCCGTGGGCGATGACGGCGCATGTGCTGTACCGCGGGCTCAGCGGCAACCAGCCGGCGACGACGTCCGAGAGCGTCGTGCGCGAGGTGATCCGCGGCCATATCGGTTTCGATGGCCTGCTGATCACGGACGATCTGTCGATGCAGGCGCTGGACGGCACGCACGCCGAGCGCACCCGGGCCGGTCTCGCCGCCGGCTGCGACGTGGCGCTCCACTGCAATGGCGACATGGCGCAGATGCGCGAGATCGCTGCCGTCACCCCGGCCCTGGCCCCGGCGGCAGAGGCCCGGGTGGCGCGGGCCGACGGGCTGCGTCGGGATGTCAGCGACGGCGCCGACACCGATACCCTGGAGCGCATGCGCCGCCGCCTCGCCGCGCTGCTGGAGCGCCCGGTCGCCTGACACGGCGGCTGAAGCCGGACCGCGCGCCTCCCGGCGCGCTCAGGGTCGGCCGATGAAAACGAAGAGCGCGGCAGGCGCCGCGCGGTCCGGCTTCAGCCGGCGTGCGCTTCTTTGCCCGGCCCAACACGTTGTAACGACAGGGCTTTTGCGCTAGGGGATTGGGGATAAGGCCGTCGCGAATCTGGTGGCGGCATAGGGTTTTGATAGACTACATCTAGTAGTCATGACACGCGACGCGCCCTTATGACAGACGCTGACGCTCCGCTGCCCCCGGACTCTCCGGCCGACGCCGTGCCGGTGGCGGCCGAGTCGTCCGGGCCGTCAGGCGACGCCGGTTTCGACACCGGCCAGCCCGAGGTGATCGCGCCGGGCGAGGGCGAGCTGATCCTCGACCTGGAAGGCTACGAAGGCCCGCTCGATATCCTGCTGGTGCTGGCGCGCGAGCAGAAGGTCGACCTGCGGCGCATCTCGATGGTGGCCCTGGTCGATCAGTACCTGGCGTTCATCGCCAGTGCGCGGCGCCTGCGGCTGGAGATCGCCGCCGACTACCTGGTGATGGCGGCGTGGCTCGCCTACCTGAAGTCGCGCCTGCTGCTGCCCGAGCCGCCCAAGGACGAGGAGCCGACCGGCGAGGAGATGGCCGAAGCGTTGCAGCGCCAGTTGCGGCTGCTCGAGGCCATGCAGGAGGCCGGTACGCGGCTGATGGCGCGTCCGCGCCTGGGCGTCGACACGTTCTGCCGCGGCCAGCCCGAAGGCGTGCTGGTCGTGCGCAAGTCGCAATGGCAGCTGCAGCTCTACGAGGTGCTGAAGGCCTACGGCGAGATCCACAAGCCCAAGAAGCCCGATGCCTATCATATCGCGGCGATGCAGTTCTTCTCGCCCGAGGAGGCGACCGAGCGGCTGTCGCGCATGCTGGGCATTGCCATCGACTGGGCGTCGATCGCCGCCTTCCTGCCGCCGGGACTGACCGACCCCATGAAAGTACGGTCGGCCATCGCGGCGACGTTCGTGGCATCGCTGCAGCTCACCAAGGATGGTCTCGTGCAGCTGCGCCAGACCGAGTCTTTCGGGCCGATTTTCCTGCGCAAGCGCACCGAGGCGCGTGTCGATGACGATGACCGGCCGCAGCCGGCACCGGCGCCGTAAGGGAATGGATGCATGACGGACACCATCGACGACAACAAGAAGGCCATCGACGCCACGGCAGCCGAGAACGAGGCGGTTGAGGCGATCGCGCCCGAAGCTGCCGAGAACGAGGCGGTCGAGGCGACTGCGTCTGAAGCAGCCGAGGACGACGCGGTCGAGGCGACTGCGTCTGAAGCAGCCGAGGATGACGCGGTCGAGGCGGCGGCGCCTGAAACCACCGAGGACGAAGCGGTAGAGGCGCCGGCATCCGAAACGACCGAGGATGAGGGAGGCGAGACGCCGGCGCCGGACGCACCCGAGCCGTCACCGGAGGACCGCCATGCGCACAACCTGCGGCTGGTCGAGGCGCTGATCTTCGCGTCGGCCAACACGCTGAGCCTCGATGCGCTGGCCGAACGTCTGCCCGACGACACCGACGTCGAGGCGCTGCTGGCCGAGCTCGCCGAGCACTACGCGGCGCGCGGCGTGAACCTGGTGAAGGTGGCCGGCGGCTACGGGTTTCGCACGGCACCCGATCTGGCGCAGAAGCTGAAGATCGAGCAGCCGATCAACCGCAAGCTCTCGCGTGCTGCTGTCGAGACGCTGGCGATCATCGCCTACCACCAGCCGGTGACGCGGGCGGAGATCGAGCAGATCCGCGGCGTCGGCCTGAGCAAGGGGACGCTGGACTTCCTGTTCGAGCAGAACTGGATCCTGCCCATGGGGCGCCGTCGTGCACCGGGCAAGCCGGTGACATGGGGCACGACGCCGTTCTTCCTGGAGCACTTCGGGCTCGGCGCGCTGGAGGATCTGCCGGGCCACGACGAGCTGAAGGCGGCGGGCCTGCTCGATGCGCGCGCCGAGGTGTCGATCTATCGGCCGGAAGAAGCGGACCTGCCGTTGGACGACGACGAGGACACGACCGAGCCGCTGGACACCGGTGCCGACGAGACCCAGCCCAAGGAAGCAGCCGAGTAGGGCTCGCTTCGCCCCGAATGCTGAGAGTTGTGCCTTCCCCCGGAGGGGGAAGGTGGCGCGCAGCGCCGGAAGGGGGATGTTGCGGCGGATTCGATGCTGCTGAAGCAGACGCCGAATCTACTGGAACATCCCCCTTCCGCCCCTTCGGGGCACCTTCCCCCTCCGGGGGAAGGGACACTCACGACGTGTGAATTCGATAGGCGAGCGCGGAGGGAGCGACAGAGACGCTACGGCGCCGGTTCAGCGCGCTGCAGGCTGCCCATATCGATGTCCAGCAGGTCGCGCAGGCCGCGCTCTCCGGCCGGCGTGACGTGCATGGCGCGGCTCTGCCGGTCTCGCGCCAGCCAATCCATCTGCACCAGTCGCTGCATCAGGCAGACGCCCACCGGTCCGCCGATGTGATGGCGGCGCTCCGTCCAGTCGAGGCAGCGTCGGGCCAGCCCGCGGCGTGTCGGCCTGATGGCGGCAATATCAAGGCCGATGGCCGCGAACCATTGCTGGCCGTGCGGGCTGATCTCGTACAGCTTCAGCGTCGCGGGGCGGTCCTGGGCCACGGTGAGGATTCGCCGGGCCTCGAGTTCCTGCGCCAGCGTGACCCCCAGCCGGCCGGCGAGGTGGTCGTAGCAGCGGCGCGCCAGGCAGAGCGCGTGCTGTTGCGGCTGGCGCGGCGGTCGCAACGGGCGCGGCGGTCCGCCCAGTGCCGCCAGCGCCTCCAGCACCGTCGCGACCTGCACATCCGCCAGCCGATAGTAGCGGTGCCGTCCTTCGCGTTCGACAGCCAGCAGGCCGCCGTCGACCAGTTGCGCCAGGTGATTGCTGGCGGCTTGCGCCGTCAGACCGGCGATGTGCGCCAGCTCGCCGGCCGGCAAGGGGCGCCCATCGACCAGCGCCATCAGCATGGCTGCGCGTCCCGGCTCGCCGATCAGGGCGGCAGCGTGTGCGATACTGGGGTCCAGCATGATGCCTCCATCCCGCGCGTGAGGAGATAACGCGCCAGGTGCGGCCGATGTTTCAGCCGATACTGAAACATCGGCCCGGCGAAGCTGCCTAGCTTCCAGGCATGAACCGACCTCTTTCGCTTGCCACGATCCTGACGCTCAGCCTCGGCTTTGTGCTGGTCCAGCTCGACGTCTCGATCGTCAATGTCGCCGTCGCGCGCATCGGCGAAGGCCTGCGCACCGACATGGCCGGCCTGCAATGGATCGTCGATGCCTATTCGGTCGCGTTCGCGGCGTTGCTGATGAGCGGCGGCGCCTTGTGCGACAGGTTCGGCGCCCGTCAGGTCTTCGTGGCCGGATTTCTCGTGTTCGCGCTGGCATCCGCCGCCTGCGGCGTGGCGCCCGGTCTCGCGTCCTTGATTGTGGCACGCACGGTGCAGGGGATGGCGGCGGCGATGCTGGTGCCCGGCTCGTTGAGCCTGCTGGCGCAGGCTTGCGATGACGAGCGTGAGCGTGCCCGTGCGGTCGGCATCTGGACCGCAGCCGGCGCGCTGGCGGTCGCCGCCGGTCCCGTTGTCGGCGGCGTGCTGGTCGACACCGTTGGTTGGCGGTGGATCTTTCTGGTCAACGTTCCGATCGCGGCGGCGGCCATCGCGCTGGCCCGGCGTCACGTGCCGCGGGTGGCTCATCCCAAGACCGGTCCACGCCTTGATGTGACCGGCGTGGTGCTGGCTGCCGTCACCTTGTTCGCATTGACCGCCGCCATCATCGAAGGGCCGGTCCTGGGACTGCATCATCCGGTTCTGCGCGCGGCGATCGCGCTGGCAGTGGTGGGCGCCGTTGCGTTCGTGACGATCGAAGCCCGGCGCGCCGATACCGCCATGCTGCCATTGCACCTGTTCCGGCGGCCCTCGTTCTCGGCGGCCCTGACGGTGGGGTTGGCGATCAATCTCACGATCTACGGTTTCCTCTTCGTGATGGCGCTGTATTTCCAGCGTGCCGCGCTGCTCTCGCCGCTGTGGACCGGCCTGGCGTTCCTGCCGGTGGCGGCTCTGGTGGGCGGTACCAATCTCCTGGCCGGCCGTTTGTCGGCCCGCTTCGGCGTTCGCCTGCCGATGCTCATGGGCCTGCTCGGCGCGGCCGTCGGCTACACGCTGTTGATCGGCATCGGCGCCCGGACCCCGTATACCGAGATGCTGGTGGGACTGTGCCTGATTTCCGGCGGCACCGGCCTTGCCGTGCCGGCGATGACGAGCGCCGTGCTGGCGTCCGTTGAGCGGCAACGCGCCGGCATCGCCTCCGGTGTGCTCAACACTGTGCGCCAGGCCGGCGGCGCCACGGGCGTGGCCCTGTTTGGCGCCCTGACCCACGGCGATGTGGACGCATTGATCGGCGGTCTGCACGTCGTCTTTGCGATCGCCGCCGCGCTGCTGGCGGTTGCCGCCGGTGTTGCCGCGCTGGCCCTCGCAGGATCAGGCGACAAGCGCGGTCGGGAGGGCACAAAGGTATCGTAGCGGCAACGGGCCGTGGCATCGGCGTCGACTGCGCTATGATCCTGCGGGATCGTTCACGCGATCCCTGAAGCCCGACAAGAACGCGAGAAAAGAATGAACACGTCACAAGGTCACGATCCGATCGTCTTCTCGTCGAACGGACGCAAGCGGGCCCGCGGGTTGGGATTGCCGTTGGCCGGCAAGACGGGGCCCTTCAACGCCATCACCGACGTTCCCGGCGTGAGCGTCGGCATGACCACGCTCATTGCGGGCGACGGCGAGCACGCGGTTCGCACCGGCGTCACCGCCATTCTGCCGCGCGCCCGCCCGGCCCTGTTGCATCCGTGCTGGGCCGGGAACTTTGCCCTGAACGGCAACGGCGAGTTGACGGGGTGCCACTGGATCAACGAGGCGGGCTGGTTTCACGGCCCGATCCTCATCACCAACACCTGCTCGCTCGGCATCGCTCATCATGGCGCCGCGCGTTGGCTCATCCGCGCGTTTCCCGGCAAGATGGGCGAAACCCAATGGCCCCTGCCGGTTGTCGGCGAGACGTTCGACGGCTGGCTCAACGACATCGCCGGCCAGCATGTCGGCGAGCAGCACGTTCTCGATGCCCTCGACGGCGCAGCCGGCGGCGCCGTTGCCGAAGGCAATGTCGGCGGTGGGACCGGCATGATTTCGTACGAATTCAAGGGCGGCACGGGGACATCGTCGCGCCTGGTCGAAACCAGGGTGGGCACCTTCACGCTGGGCGTGCTGGTGCAGGCCAATCACGGACTGCGACCCTGGCTGCAGGTGTGCGGTGTCCCCGTCGGGTTGGCCATGCCCGAGGACCGCATTTACAAACGAGAACGCGGTTCCATCATCGTCATCCTGGCAACGGATGCACCGCTGACGCCGACCCAGCTCCACCGTATCGCCAAGCGTATCGGCATCGGGATCGGACGGGCGGGCACGCCGTCGAGCAACGGTTCCGGCGACATCTTTCTCGCCTTTTCGACGGCCAACGATCCGGGCGAGGCGCCGATGCCTGCCGAAATCGGCTTCCGGGCCCTGGGCGACGCCGAGATGGATGCGCTCTTCCTGGAGACGGTGAGCTGTGTCGACGAAGCCGTCCTCAATGCCCTGTGCGCCGCCGAAACCATGACAGGCAGACGCGGCCGTATCGTCAAGGCAATCGACGCCGACCGGCTGGCCAGCCTCGTCGGCGCTCGTGCGGTTGCTTGAACGACGATCACACAGCCAACGCCGGCCAGCGGTGCGCCCACGGATGAGCGCGTTCGTACTGGGCTGCGATCTGCAGCAGGAGGCCGTCGGCGCCGAAGCGTCCGACGAGCTGGAACCCGATGGGCAGGCCGCCGGCCGACGGCTGACACGGCACGCTGATGCCCGGGCAGCCAGCGGCGTTCGCGAAGGCGGTAAACACCGCGTGACCACGCGGGCCGACCGCCTTGCCATCGATGACGGGCGGATGCGTCTCACGCGCTGGCCACGGCAGTGCCGCGGCAGTCGGTGTCAGGATCATGTCGACGCGCGCGAAGGCCGCACCCAGGGCCGCGTGCAAGTGCCGAACGACGTCCAGCGCCTCGACATAGTCGCAGGCCGAGTATCGCGAGCCCGCCTCGGCCATTTCGGCGATGGCACCCCCGACCTTTCCGCGCCATGCGGGTTGCCCACGCAGAAGCCAGGTAAGTCCGGCTTGGCTGATCACCGGCCAGATGCGGTTGAGCGCATCGACGTCGAAGGGTGCTTCTGCCGGTTCCACGACATGGCCTAGCGCTTCCAGGTGGCTCGCCGCCGCCTGCACGCTCGCGGCAACCTCGGGGTCCACCGGCGATCCCGCGAAATGCGGCACGAACAGGATCCGCTGCGGCTGTGGATCGGCTGCAAGGTCGGGACGGAAGGCGCCGAAGGCGAGCGAGGCTCGGTCGCACGGATCGGGTCCGGCCAGCGCCGACAAAAGCAACGCCGCATCAGCGGTCGTCCGGGCAATCGGTCCGATGACCTCGAAATCGTGCAGGATCACGGGAAAGCCGTCGGCGCGGGCCACACGTCCGGTCGATGGCTTCATGCCGATCAGGCCTGTATGCGATGCCGGACGCCGGATCGAGCCGGCGCCGTCCGTTGCGACCGCCAGCGGGACGAGGCCGGCGGCAACAGCGGCGACGGCGCCACCACTGGAGCCACCCGGGGTCAGGCTTGTGTCCCAGGGATTGCGCGTCGGCCCGAACAGCTGGTTGTCGGTGTAGCCCTGCAGGGTGAACTCGGGCACGTTCGTCTTGCCGAGGATGATGGCGCCACCGGCGCGCAACCGTGCGATCGCGAGTTCGTCAGCCCGCGGCACCGTGTCGGCATAGAGGCGGCTGCCCCAGGTCGCGCGCATGGCGCGCACCGGGATGTTGTCCTTGACGGTGATCGGCACGCCATCGAGCGGCCCGTGCGGCGCACCCTGACGCCAACGTTGTTCGCTGGCTTGCGCTGCTGAGCGCGCACCCTCGGCATCGAGGGTTACGATCGCGTTGACGAGGGGATTGATGCGTTCGCAGCGCTCCAGGTACAGCGCCAGCGCATCGACCGGCGAGAGGATGCGCGCCCGGAACGCGGCCGTCAGGGCGCCCACACCGTCACGCCATGGCACGCTGTCGGTCATGTGCCGAACATCGTCCGCGGCAACCACAGGACGACGTCCTGATAGAACCAGATTGCGACCGTGAACGCGATCATGATGAGCACGTAAGGGATAATGCCGCGGATCACATCGCTGATCTGGCCACCGTCCTTGCGGATGCTTTGTACGACATAGAGGTTCATTCCCACCGGCGGCGTGATCATCGCGAGCTCGCTCATCAGGACGATAAAGATGCCGAACCAGATCGGATCGATGCCGACTGCACTCACGATGGGATACACGATGGGAATGGTCGTGACCTGCATCGACAGGACCTCGAGGAAGCAGCCGAGGACCAGGTAGAAGACGACAAGGATCAGAATGAGTTCCGTCGGCGAGACACGGAAGGACGCGACCAGTCGGGTCAGCGTCTGGGGAATCCCCAGCACGCTGATGGTCACGTTCAGGATGAATGCGCCGCAGATGATCAGCAGAATCGTACCGGTCAGGACGGCGGTCTGCCGGAAGCAGTGATGCAGCAGATTCAGATCGAAGCGGCCGAACCGCCAGGCAAGCAGCATCGCGATGATCACCCCCACCGAAGCCGACTCGGTCGGGGTTGCCAGACCGAAATACAGGCTGCCCATGACGACGCCGAAGATGATCAGGGGCGGGATCAGGTTGAGCGAAAGCCTCAGCTTATCCGACAACGCGATCGTCGCCTCGCGGCGGTTCAATGCAGGGTTCATCAGGTTCGAGCCGACGATGTAGACCATGAATGCACCGGCGAGCAGAAGCCCGGGAATGACGCCGGCGATGAAAAGTTGGGCCACCGAATTGTTGGTAATCGAACCGTAGACCAGCATGGCGACGCTGGGAGGAATGAGGATGCCGAGCGTTCCGCCTGCCGCCAGCGAACCGAGCGCCTGGCTTCTGCTGTAGCCGCGCTGCTCGAGCGCCGGTAGCGCCACCGTGCCGATAGTCGCAGCCGTCGCTACCGACGAGCCGCATGTCGCCGCGAACAGGGCGCAGGCGCCGATGTTGCTGTGGAGCAGGCCGCCGGGCAGCCGGCCCAGCCAGGCGGACAGCGAAATGTACATCTTGTCCGCAAGGCCGCTGCGCAGGAGGATCTCACCCAGCAGGATGAACAGGGGAATAGCGGTGAGCAGGTTCTCGTTCTGCACACCCCAGATCACGCTGCCGATGGAATCGACCATGCTCTGGCCGATCGCCGCCCAGCCACCCGCAATGCCTGCCGAAGCCAGCACCACGGCAACCGGCAACCCGATCATCAGGACGAAGAGCGCGGCGAGAAATGCTGCCGAGAAGGACGCAGTGCCCATGATCTCCTCCGAACGCCGACGTGATGCGCCCTAGCGGTGCTTGAGATCCTCGATCTCCTCCCGGATCTCCTCGTCGGCCAGCTTGGGCCCGTAGAGCCGGGCGAGCACGTCCCAGCGGCCGCTGATGAACACCCAGCTCGCGTGCACCGCCATGATCAGCGCGACAAACGCAAAGATGCCGAGCGCGCCGTACCAGAGCGCCTGTGGCCAGATGAGCGGCGTCGCCAGCGGCGTCGGTGCCGTGCTCTGGTAGTCCATGGTGTCAGCCACCACGCTTGCGCCGACCTTGACCAGCAGCCCCGCGAAGCCGGCGATCAGCAGAACAGAAAGCCAATCGAGCACCGCCCTGACCGGCCTGGGCAGCATCATGTGAAACAGGTCGATGCGGATGTGGCCGCGTTCGACGAGGGCCGTGGTGAAGGCGAGCGACGAACCGACGGCCAGAACATAGCCGCCGATTTCGTCAACACCCTGCAGCGAGAATCCCAGAAGCTTGCGTGCGATCGTCTCGAAGGTCACGACTGCCGCCAGCGCCAGCATGAGATAACCGAAGACGAGGCTGACAAGGTGCGAGAGGCGGGCGATCCGGGCGGTCATCCGTGCACCGGGGCCGGCAGCCGAAAAGGATCGGCTCTCGGCGGTATCGTCCATCGCACCCGCTCTCATTGGACCCCCGCGATCGGTCCAAGCAGCTTTTTCCACGTCTCGCTGCAGCCCTTGAACGACCGCTCGCAGATCTCGGCAAAAGCCGGGAACGAGACCGACTTGACGGCTTCACGGACGATCTTGACGTCCGCCTCGGTCACCGGGACGTCATGCATCTTGTACTTCTTCACCGTCGTGCACGGGTCCTTGCCGACATTGCAGCGCAAGGCGTCCTGGAAGATCTCCTCCGAATATTTCCAGATGTCCCGCTCAAGCCCCTGGAACGCCGCTTCGAGCGTCTTCTGCTGCTCCGGTGTGAGCTTCTTCCAGCTGTTGAGATTGACGGCATAGGCATTCATCGCGATCTGGAAGCCGATCGGCATGAAATGCGTGCTCACCTCGGGCCAGCCTGCCGTATTCGCCGAGCTGGGCCCCGTGATCGCGCATTCCACGGTGCCAAGGCTCAGCGCCTGCTGCGTCTCGCCGAACGAGATGGTGACCGGCACGCCGCCGATCTTCTCGATGAACTTGGCCAGCGATTGATCATAGACACGGACCTTGCGGCCCTTGAGATCGGCCAGTCCCCTGATGGGTGCGTTGCAAAACACCACCTGCGGCCCGAAGGGCCACAATCCCAGGAGCTTCGCATTGAAGCGCTCCCGCAGGCGCTGATCGAACGCGTTGCGATACGCGGCCACCACTTTGCGGGCGGTCTCGTAGTCTGGATTGAGACCGACGACGTCGAGGCCGAGCAGAAATGGTTCGTCGCGCGAGACCTGGGCGATGCGCAGCGTGACGATATCGAACAACCCGGACTTCAGCACCCGCAGGCCCTCGATGTCCTTGATGCCGGTGACGTCCATCGGCTTGTAGTCGATCTCGAGCGGCAGGCCGGTCGTCTTCGCCAGGGCCTCGAAGAAGGGTTGCTCCTTGTACTGCTGGATCAGGCCGGTCGCCAGGAGATTACCGGCCACTCGAAGCTTGATCGGCTCGGCTGATGCCTGTGGTGCGGTCATGACGCCGACAAGGCCGGCGAGGCCGGTGAGAGCGGAGAATGCCTTCCCGAACATGTGTCCTCCTCGCTGCGCCAGATGTTTTTTCGTTACGCTCTTGCATCGAGGATGCTCAGCCCGGAGCGAACATGACAAGCAAAGGAGCTTCCGCCGTGAAATGTTTTTTACGATGTGGAATTTACGCCGAGTGGGAGGTACGCCACGGACTTCCCGTTAACGTTCATTCTTGAGCCTGCGAGCGGCCGCATCAGATCAACATTCCATGATACGGAAACGGTTTTCCACTGGACCAAGAATTGGATCACGATGCGACGTGCGGCACCGGCCGCTTCGTTCGATACGGCTGCGTTCGCACGCACGCCAACCGTGATGGAGATCGACATGCCGCATCGCGCCGCATCGCATACGGGCCGGCACCGCGCCGGGCGGCACTTTCTGCAGATACCCGGCCCGACCAACGTGCCCGACCGCATCCTGCGCGCGATCGACAATCCGACCATCGATCACCGCGGGCCGGAATTCGGATGTCTCGGTCGCGAGATCCTCGACGGACTCAAGCAAGTCTTCAAGACGCGCGGTCCCGTGATCGTCTACCCCGCCTCTGGCACCGGCGCTTGGGAGGCGGCGCTGGTCAACACGCTGTCGCCGGGCGATCGCGTGCTGATGTTCGAGACCGGTTGGTTCGCAAGCCTCTGGCGCGATATGGCATCCCGGCTGGGTCTGGAGGTCGAATTCGTTGCCGGCGACTGGCGGCAGGGCGTCGAGCCCGCCGCGCTGGAGGCGATGCTCGCCGCCGACAAGCAGCACCGCATCAAGGCTGTTGCCGCCGTCCAGAACGAAACCTCGACCGGCGTCACCAGCCGGATCGCCGAATTGCGCCAGGCGATCGACAATGCCGGGCATCCGGCGCTGTTTCTTGTCGACACGATCTCTTCGCTGGCCTCGATCGACTATTGCCACGAGGCATGGGGCGTCGACGTTACGGTCGCCGGCTCGCAGAAGGGACTGATGCTGCCGCCGGGGCTCTCGTTCAACGCTCTCAGCGACAGAGCTTTGGCCGCACACCGGACCGCCCGACTGGCGCGCTCATACTGGGACTGGAGTGCGATGCTGGGTGCGAACCAGACCGGCTTCTTTCCCTACACGCCGGGCACCAACCTGCTCTATGGACTGCGCGAGGCGATCAGCATGCTGCTCGAGGAAGGGCTCGACAACGTCTTCGCGCGCCATCAGCGGCATGCCGAGGCGACCCGCCGAGCCGCGCGGGCCTGGGGCCTGGAGATTCTCGCCCGCAATCCGGCGGAGTATTCGGGTGCGCTCACTGCCGTGCTGATGCCGCAAGGGCACGATGCCGACGAACTGCGCCGGGTGGTTCTCGACGCCTTCGACATGTCGCTCGGTCAAGGTCTGGGCAGGCTCAAGGGCAGAATTTTCCGCATCGGCCATCTGGGCGATTTCAATGACCTGATGCTGATGGCAACGCTGGCCGGTGTGGAGATGGGCCTCGCCCGCGCCGGCGTTCCGCACGAGAGGGGCGGCACGCAGGCGGCGATGGATTATCTCGCGGGGACCTCTTAGTGCCCTGGCGCCCGTCCGCCGAGAGCGGTCGTGATGTCGAGCGCAGATCGCATCACCAGCTTGCCAAGATCGGCAATCCGTCGATCCGAAACCCGCGCGGTGGGGCCCGCAATCGACACGCCGGCGAGCGGATTGCTGTATTCGTCGTAAATGACCGCGGCGACGCACCGCAGGCCCACGGCATTCTCCTCGTCGTCGAACGCGTAACCCCGTCCCCGGATTTCTTCGAGTGCCTCGTGCAGCTTCGCCGGCCGGACGATCGACTGTGCCGTCATCCGCCGCATGCCATGCTGATGCAGGATCTCCGATACCTCGCGCTCGGACATTGCCGCCAGCAACGCCTTGCCGAGCCCGGAGCAGTGCATGAGCGAACGACCGCCCGGGCGTGCGATCGCACGCATCAGCTCGCGGCTTTCGACCTGAGTGAGAAACACTACCTCGCCCTGGTCGGCGACGCCTAGGTTGACCGTCTCGCCGGCCAGGTCCCGAAGCTGGCGCATGAAAGGGCGCGCCTGGACGACGACATTGCGCCGCCGCACGAAATTGGCGCCGACTGCGAAGCACTGTACGCCGACATGCCAGAGGCCGCTTTCGCGGTCGAATTGCACGAATTGTCGCTTTTCCAGCGTCGTCAACAGCCGGTGCGTGGTCGAGGGCGGCAGGCCCGCGCTCTGTGCAAGGTCGACAAGGCGGTAACCCTCGTCGTCCTCTCCGAGGATCTGCAGAAGTCCCATCGCCCGATCGATCGACTGCACGACGCCACCCTTGTCGGCAGACTTCGTCACAATCTGGCTTTTCTGGACACGCAATCCCTGCTTACGCCGGCCCATGGCCCTCCCGCTCCTCTTTCGTCTCCCGCGCGCGGCCGCGCCATTCTACCGGGAGCGGGACCGTCGTGGCATCATTTTCCGCATTGTAGAAACGGCTCCCACAACCACGACCAGCCACCTCAGTACGGCAGCCCTACGTAGTTCTCGGCGAGCGCCGTCTGGGCGGCGCGCGAGGCGGCCAGATAGTCGAGCTCCGCCAGCTGCATCTGGGCCTCGAAGCTGGTCTCGTCGTGCAGCTTGTGCAGCATCGTGGTCATCCACCACGAGAAGCGCTCCGCCTTCCACACACGGGCCAGTGCGGTTTCGGAGTAGCCGTCGAGCAAGTCCATGCGCCCGCTCTTGTAGAACGCCACAAACGCGCGACAGAGATAGTGCACATCCGAGGCCGCGAGATTGAGGCCCTTGGCGCCGGTCGGCGGCACGATGTGGGCCGCGTCACCGGCCAGGAACAGGCGCCCGAACCGCATCGGTGTCGCGACGAAGCTGCGCAGGGGCGCCACGCTCTTCTCGATGGAGGGTCCCGTCGTCATCCGCGCCGCGGCCGCGCTCCCCAGCCGGCGCTTGAGCTCCTCCCACACCAGAGCGTCGGGCCATTCGTGCAGATCCTCGTACAGGCTGCACTGGATGTAGTACCGGCTGCGCGTCGGCGATCGCATCGACGCCAGCGCAAATCCCCGCTCGTGCTTGGCGTAGATCAACTCGCTGGAGCAGGGCGGCACATCGGCCAGGATGCCGAGCCATCCGAAGGGATAGACGCGCTCCACGATGCGCAGCGCGCTCGCCGGGATCGATTGGCGGCTGACGCCGTGAAAGCCGTCGCAGCCGGCGATGAAGTCGCAGACAAGCTCGTGTTCCTGGCCGTCGCACTGGTACGTGAGTCGTGCGGGGTCACCACCGACATCGTGGATCGTCACATCAGCGGCATTCCAGATGATCGGTCCGTCGCCCGCCAGGCGTGCCGCGATCAGGTCCTTGGTGACTTCCGTCTGGCCGTAGACGACGACCGCCTTGCCGGTCAGGTCGCGGAAGTCGATGCGGAAGGCGCGGTCGCGGACGACAATCTCGATGCCGTCATGCACCAGGCCTTCGCGCCTGAGGCGATCGACGACGCCGGCTTCCTCGAGCAGCGACACGGTTCCCTGTTCGAGAACGCCGGCGCGGATGCGGCCTTCGACATAGGCACGGTCGCGCTGTTCGAGAATGACGCTGTCGATTCCGTGCACTTTGAGCAGTCGCGCCAGGAGCAACCCGGCAGGACCCGCGCCGATGATGCCGACCTGAGTCCGTGCCTGCGAAACCATCAGCGTTCCCCCGCGTTACATGGCCAGCGTCAGCGTGCAATGCCGGCGACCGATGAACAAGACAGTCAGTCATGTGACCGCTCATTGTTCAAGACGTCGCGCCGAAATCACCGTCTCGCCCGATTTTTGCCCGGTTTGCGCCATGCCCGATCACGACCTGCAAACCAGTCACCCAGCCGATGGAGGTTCTATCATGCCGCGCCACATGCGGTTTCTTGCTTTTGCCGTTGCGACCGTGATCGCCGGTTCGACGCTGGGCAGCGCCCAGGCAGCCGATCCGGTACGCATTCCCGATGCCAATCCGGCCGTCACCCGTGATCTGAGTGGTCACGTCACCAAGGCGCAGGACATGCGCGCCTTGCCGGCGGCGCCGGGTCAGGAGCTCAAGGGTGTCGCACCCGACAGCCGGGTGATGCCGATCCATCCCAGTGACGCCGATCGCAAGGCCGGTGGTGCCTTCAGGACACCGGAAAAGGCGGGCGGCACGGTGACGCCCATCGGCACGCTCAATATCGTGCGGGGCGAGCAGCTGCGGGCGCCTGTGGTCAACACGATTGCCGAGCGGCCCAGCCAGCGCACGGATGGTCGCTTCTAGGTGTCAGTCGTTGAGTGGCTTTGACGAGAGGCGCCTAACGGGCGCCTCTCGTCGTTTGGGCCGACACCGCGCCGTACCGTGCGTGCTTCGCGAAATTACATACGCACAGTATCGGTCGCGGTATTGCCCAACTAATTCATCGCTCCGCCCCATTTGGGCCGTGCTTCTTCCACGTCCATCGCCGAAGTCTGTTGCCGTGAACGCGATGATCGTGGCGAAGGACTCCATGCCTCCCTCTGTCGCCCGCGACCCGATGGCGATGTCGTCGGCCATCCCGTGCGATCGTTCCTCCCATGGGGTCCTTCTCCTCGATCAGCGCGGCGCTACATCCGGAACACACCGTAGCGCGGATCGCCCCACGGGGCGTTGAGCGCGCAGGACAGCGCAATGCCCAGCGCATTGCGCGTGTCGATGGGATCGAGCATGCCGTCGTCCCACATCTGGGACGTCGAATACCAGGCACTCGATTCACGCCGGTAGTCCTCCAGCACGGGATCGCGGATGGCGGCGATCTGCTCGGCCGACAAGGTGCCGCCGTGACGCGCCAGCTGGCGGATCTTCACGTCGGTCAGCACGTTGGCCGCCTGCTCGGCGCCCATCACCGAGATCTGGCCGTGCGGCCAGAAGAACAGGAAACGCGGATCGTAGGCGCGGCCGGCCATGCCATAGTTGCCGGCGCCGAAGCTGCCGCTGACGATGACCGTGAACTTCGGCACCTCGGCGCCGGCCTGCGCCATGATCATCTTGGCACCGTCCTTGGTGATGCCGCGGCGCTCGTAGTCGCGCCCGACCATGAAGCCGGTGATGTTCTGCAGGAACAGGAGCGGCGTGCGGTTCTTGTCGCAGAGCTGGATGAAGTGCGCCGCCTTCAGCGAGCTGTCGTTGAACAGCACGCCGTTGTTGGCCAGGATGCCGATGCGATAGCCCCACAGATGCGCATAGCCGCACACCAGGGTGGTGCCGTAGGTCGGCTGGTATTCATGGAAGCGGCTGCCGTCGACCAGGCGCGCGATCACCTCGCGCATGTCGAACTGCACCTTGGTGTCGGGTGGCACGATGCCGTAGAGCTCGGCCGGATCGTAGTAGGGCGCTTCGGGCGCCTGCTGCTCGATGGCCATCTTCTGCGGCCGGCGCAGGTTGGCGACGATGTCGCGCGCCATCGCCAGCGCTTCCTGTTCGCTGCCCGCCGCGTAGTCGGCGGTGCCGCTCACCTGGGTGTGCATGTCGGCGCCGCCCAGCTCGTCGACCGAGACATCCTCGCCGGTGGCGGCCTTCACCAGCGGCGGGCCGCCCAGGAAGATCGCGCCGGTGCCGCGCACGATCACCGAATAGTCGCTGAGTGCCGGCACGTAGGCGCCGCCTGCCGTGCAGTGGCCCAGCACGACGGCGACCTGTGGCACACCGAGCTTGCTCAGGATCGCCTGGTTGCGAAAGATGCGGCCGGCATAGTAGCGGTCGGCGAAGAATTCCGACTGCAGCGGCAGGAAGCCGCCGGCGCTGTCACACAGATGGATCACCGGCAGGCGGTTCTCGATGGCGATGTCGAGCGTGCGCACGATCTTCTTGACCGACAGCGGATACCACGCGCCGCCTTTGACGCTGGCATCATCGGCATGGATGATCACCTCGCGGCCGGCGACGATGCCAATGCCGCTCACGATGCCGGCGCCGGGCACCTCGCCGTCATAGGCGCGGTTGGCCGCCAGCGTCGACAGCTCCAGGAACGGCGTGCCGGGGTCGAGCAGCAGCTCCAGCCGCTCGCGGATGAAGAGCTTGTTCTGCCGGCGCAGGCGCTCCATGTCGCGTTGCGGCCGCTCGAAGCGGGCGCGTCGCTGCGCTTCGTGCAGCTCGGCGGCCAGCGCCAGGTTGCGTTCCCGGTTGGCCAGGAAGGCCTCGGAGCGAAGGTCGATGCGGGTTTCGATGCGGCGCATGGTCTAGTTCCCCGCCATCATTCCGCCGCCTCGGCGAGGAGCGAGACCAAGGGGGTATCACGATCGAATGTCTGGCCGACGGCGAGATGGATGGCGTCCACGGTGCCGTCGCGCCAGGCCGTGATCGCCGTCTCCAGCTTCATGCTTTCGATCACCATCAGGGTCTCACCCTTGGCGACATGCGCGCCAGGCTGGATGCGCACCGACACCACGGTGCCCGGCATCGGCGCACGGGCCGTGAGATCGGCGTTGGCAGAACCGGCGTGGGCGAACACGGTCAGCGGCTCGATGGTGCGGACCGTGAAGGACCGGCCGGCGATCTGCACGAACGTCTCGTCACCATCACGTGCAACGTGGACGCGGTAGTGGCGATCGCCCACGCGCAGCGTCTGTGCGCCGTCCGACATCGCCGCCGACAGCGCGATCGCCTGGCGCTCGCCGGCGACGTCGAGCGCATAGCCATCGGCATTGCGCATCAGCGCGGCATCGATCGCGGTGCTGTCGATCTCGAAATGGCGGCGCATGTCAGTTCCTCCACGCGCCGATGGCGGCATAAAGCGGCGGCACTGCATCGGCCTCGGCCCGCAGGCCCGCGTCGCTCAGCGCTGCGGCGGCGATCAGTGCCATGAGCGTCTCGTGATCGGGCGGCGCCAGTGCCAACTGCGATGCGCGTTCGTCGAGGAAGCCGGTGTGCACAGCGCCCGTCGCGAACAGGTCGTCGGCCAGCACGCGTTCGAGGAACTCGCGGTTGGTGGTGATGCCCAGCAGCACGGTTTCCTGCAACGCCTGGCGGGCGCGCGCGATCGCCTGCGCCCGATCGCCGCCATGCACGATCACCTTGGCCAGCATCGGATCGAACGCGGCCGATACGCGCTGGCCCTCGATGATGCCGCTGTCGACGCGCAGGCCCTCGACGTCGGGCCAGCGCAGGCGGGCGATGGGGCCGGTCGTCGGCGCGTAGTTGCGCGCCGGATCTTCGGCATAGAGCCGCAGCTCGATGGCGTGACCATCTTGGCGCACGTCGGCCTGGGCGTAGCCCAGCGCCTCGCCTTCGGCGATGCGCAGCTGCTCGGCGACCAGGTCGCGGCCGGTCACCAGCTCCGTCACCGGATGCTCGACCTGCAGGCGCGTGTTCATCTCCAGAAAGTAGAAAGCGCCGCCGCCGTAAATGAACTCCACCGTGCCGGCGTTCCGGTAGCCGACAGCGCGCGCGATTCCGGCGGCGGCCTCGCAGATGTCGCGTCGTTCGGTCGCCGTCAGCGCCGGCGAGGGTGTTTCCTCGATCACCTTCTGGAAGCGGCGCTGCACTGAGCATTCGCGCTCCCACAGGTGGACGACGCTGCCGTGCGCATCGCCCAGCACCTGGACCTCGATGTGCCGCGGCCGCTCGACGTAGCGTTCGACGTACAATCGGCCGTCGCCGAAATAGCGCTGGCCCTCGCTGCGGGCGCGCTCGATCTCGGTATCGAGCACCGCCATGTCGCGCACGATGCGCATACCCTTGCCGCCGCCGCCGGCCGCCGGCTTGATCAGCAGCGGCAGATCCAGCGCCCGGGCGCGCGCGACGAAGCTCGCTGGATCATCGTCCTCGATGGCCGAGGGCGCCACGGGAAAGCCGCGTGCCGCCACGAAGGCGCGGGCTCGCACCTTGTCACCCATCAGGTCGATGGCGTCCGGCGTCGGGCCGATGAACACCATGCCGGCCTCGGCGACCTGGCGCGCAAAGGCGGCGTTTTCGGACAGGAAGCCGTAGCCGGGATGGATGGCATCGGCGCCGGCATCGCGCGCCGCGGCGATGATCTGCGCCGCATCCAGATAGGCGGCGACCGGTGTCGGTCCCTCGATGCGCACGGCAAGGTCGGCCTGGCGGACCGCCGGAGATCCTGCATCCAGGGCATGGAACACCACGACGGCGCGCCGGCCGGTGGCCTTGACGGTACGCAGGATGCGCCATGCGATCTCGCTGCGGTTGGCGATCAGCACCGTGCCGATGCGGCTCATTTGACCCTCGTGACGACGCGGCGCTGGCTGCCGGCGCGCGGCGCGATGCCGTCCAGCACGATGCCCAGCAATTGATCGGTGGTCTGCTCGATGCGCAGCCGGCCGCCGCGGCTGACGGCTTTCCAGGCGATGTGCTCGATCGAGCCGTAGAGCATGTCGCGCACCAGCCGCGGCTTGATGTCCGCCCTGATGTCGCCGGCGGCGATGCCGGCCTCCAGGATGCGCACGACGATCGACGTGTAGCGCCGGTTCAGGTCGTGCAGCGGTGAATCAGGGTAGTCGTCGGCGGTGCGGATTTCGCGGATGAACAGGCGGCAGAGGTCCTCGTCCTCGACGAACGCCTCGATCTGACGGCGCACCAGGAAGCGCAGCCGCGCCGACAGCGTCGACTGTTGCGCCACGCCGGCCTCCACGTCGGCGATCAGCCCTTCGTAGAACTGGCGCATGACGTTGAACAGCAGATCCTGCTTGCTGGCGAAATACTTGTAGATCGTGCCGTCGGCGATGTCGCAGGCGCGTGCGATTTCGATGATCGACGCGCCGGCAAAACCCTTCTGGGCGAAGGCGGCGCGAGCGGCGGCCAGGATGGCTGCCCGGCGGTCGAGCTTGCGCTGCTCGCGCGTGCGGCGCTGCGGCGTGGCTAGCGGCATGGCGGGAGGCTGCCGTTTCGGCCTTGTGTCATGGCGAAAAGTGAATACCATTCACTTTTCGAAGTCAACGAGCGAGATGGAGGAAGCGATGTCGACGTCCCCAACTGCCGATCTTGTGAACCGGCCGTTGCCGTCGTCCTTCGATCTGACGGCCGACCAGCAGGCCGTGCTCGACCAGGCCGACCGCTTCGCGCGGGCCGAGATGGCGCCCTTGCAGCAGCGCATGGACGACGAGGAATGGTGGCCGCCCGAGGTGATGCCGGCGCTGGCCCGCATGGGCTATCTCGGCGTCACGGCGCCGGCCGAGCTGGGCGGCGCCGAGGGCGACTTCTTCACCTCGGGCCTGATCGCCCAGGCCCTGGGGCGCGCCAACCCGGCGGTGTCGCTGAGCTATGTGGCGCACGAGAACCTGTGCCTCAACAACATCCTGCGCAACGCCGATGCCGACATCCGCCGCCGTTACGTGCCGCGCCTGTGCGATGGCTCGGCGATCGGCTGCCTGGCGCTGACCGAGCCCGGTGCCGGTTCGGACGCCCTGGGCTCGATGGCGACCACGGCGCGGCGCGACGGCGATCACTACGTTCTCAACGGCACCAAGCTCTACATCACCAACGGCCCGGTGGCCGACGTGATCCTGGTCTATGCCAAGACCGATCGCGAGGCCGGTGCCAAGGGCATCTCGGCGTTCGTGGTCGAAAAGGGATTCCCTGGTTTCAAGGTGGCGCAGAAGCTCGACAAGATGGGCTTCCGCGGCAGCGTGACGGCCGAGCTGGTGTTCAATGACTGCCGCGTGCCGGCGGCCAACCGGGTCGGCGCCGAAAACAAGGGCGTGGCCGTCGTGATGAGCGGGCTCGATCTGGAGCGCGCCATTGTCGCCATGATCAACCTCGGCATGGCCGAGCGCGCCTTCGAGCTGGCGCTGGATTATGCGCGCACGCGGCGCCAGTTCGGCCGGGCGATCGGCGAGTTCCAGATGGTGCAGGCCAAGCTCGCCGACATGTACGTGCTGGTCGAGACCATCCGCACGTTCTGCTATCGCACCATGGCCGCCGCCAACGAGCTCGAGGTCGGCGGCGGCGGGCGTGGCGACATCCACAAGCTGACGGCAGCCTGCATCCTCTATGCCGCCGAAGGCTGCACCAAGGTGGTCACCGAGGCGGTGCAGATCTTCGGCGGCGCCGGCTACATGCGCGAGACCGAGATCAACCGCCTGTACCGCGCCACCAAGCTGCTGGAGATCGGCGCCGGCACCAGCGAGATCCGCCGCCTCATCATCGCCGGCGAGCTGATGAAGTAAAACCCCTCTACCGCTTGCGGGAGAGGGAGGGGCCCATCGCCCCAAGGGCGATGGGAGGGTGAGGGCCCCAGGACGAGGCGCTTCGTGTGCAATCCCTCACCCGCCGAGCGCTGCGCGCTCGTCGACCTCTCCCGCTTGCGGGAGAGGTGAAGAGGTGGAAGAGGTCACGATCGGAAATACTCCGGCCGTCCCGCCGTCCATTGCTCGCCCCAGAGCTGGTTGCCGCCGTCGACGGTGATCACCTCGCCGGTGACGAACTTGCCGGAGGGGCCGGCGAGATAGCAGCAGGCATCGGTGACGTCCTGCACGTCGCCGAAGCGCTTCATCGGGTTGGAGCGGTCGAACTCGGCGCGCGCCTCCTCGGGATAGACGTTCATGCCTTCGGTGGCGATAACACCCGGCGCCACGCAGTTGACGCGCACGCCCAGCGGCGCCCATTCGACGGCCAGCGTCTTGCTGAGATAGATCACGCCGGCGCGCGCCGCGCAGGTGTGGGCCACGCCCGGCATGCCACGCCACACCACGGCGACGATATTGACGATGCTGCCGGTCGTGCCGGCGTCGCGCCAGCGCTGGGCCGCTTGCTGCATCATGTACCAGGGGCCGTTGAGGTTGGTGTCGATGACGGCGTTCCAGCCCTTGGTCGAAAAGTCGATGGCTGGCTGCGGGAACTGGCCGCCGGCGTTGTTGATCTGAACATCGAGCCGGCCGTGCTCGCGCCAGACGGCGTCAATCAGCTGCCCGACCTGCGCCGGATCGCGAATGGTCATGGGGTGCACCGAGCAGGCCGCGCCGGCCTTGCGGATGCTGGCCGCCGTCACCTCCAGGCGCTCGGCACGCCGGCCGCAAATCACCAGCCGCGCGCCCAGACGCGCGAACTGGATGGCGATCGCCTTGCCCAGGCCGCTGCCAGCGCCAGACACCAGCACCACCTGGCCGTCGAACAGGCCCGGGCTGAAGTGCAACGGCAGGTTCAGCAGGTCCTCGTCACTGAGACCGAAGGAGACGGCGTTGCCCATGTCGACCTGCTCCTATCGTCCCGGCCAATCGGGCGTGCGCCGTTCGTTGAAGGCGCGGAAGCCTTCGCGGGCATCCTCGGTGCGCGCCATCTGCGCCAGGAAGTTCTGCGCGAAGTCGAGGCTCTGCGGCAGGGTCATGTCCTGGATGGCGTGCAGCGCGTGCTTGCCCAGGCGGACGGCGGTCGGCGAGTTGTCGGTGAAGCGCGCCAGGAGCCAGTCCAGCTTGTCGTCGAGCTCGGCCGCCGGCGCCACGTGATTGACGATGCCCAGCGCCTTGGCTTCCGCCGCCGTCCATGGCTCGCCGGTGACACACATCTCCAGCAGCGCGCGGCGGGGCACGACTCGCAGCATGTAGGGCAGGATCATCATGGGGAACAGGCCGATGCGCGCCTCGGGTGTGCCCAGCTTGGCGTCTTCGGTGGCCACGGCCAGGTCGCAGGCGCAGACCAGGCCGAAGCCGCCGCCATAGGCGTGGCCGTTGACCCGCGCCACGATCGGCACGTCGCAGCGCTCCATCTCCTTGAACAGCTCGACCACCGGGTTGCGCGGCTGCGCCGGGTCGGCGTCGAACGGATTGCCCTCGGCATCGGGCTTCACGTCGCCGCCGGCGCAGAACACGCGCTCGCCGGCACCGGTCAGCACCACGGCACGGATCGAACGGTCTTCCTGGGCCAGCCGGATGCCGTCGGCGATGCCGCGTGCAACATCCTCGTTCAACGCATTGCGTCGTTCCTCGCGATCGATGACGATCCACAACGCGACGCCGCGTCGCTCGTACTTCACATCCAACATGGCGCCACTCCTGCGAAGAACGGTTCCGCTGCCATAGTAGGAAGACCCGCCGACCATCGGCAAGAAAAATGAATGTCATTCACTTTTCGATGTCCTGGCGTCCATCCGCACCGGGCGCGGACATGCGGTGGCAGCATGGACGGCAGGCGCCGCCACGCATTGACCGCCGGTCGCAGCCCGGGCAGACCGAGCGGAGCATAAAGGAGACGCAGCGACAATGATCGGACGCAGACGGGTTGTGCAGGCGGGTATTGCGATCGCGGCGGCGGCAGCGGCAGGGCCGGTCGTCGGCCAGTCCGGCGGTCAGCCCATCCGGTTGGTCGTGCCGTACGGCCCCGGCGGCTCGACCGATACCGCGGGGCGCCTGCTGGCCGAGCGCATGGCAGCCGATCTCGGACGTTCGGTGATCGTCGACAACAAGCCGGGTGGTGGCACCATGGTCGGCATGCAGGCCGTTGCCCACAGCAAGCCCGACGGCACGACCTTGCTGCTGACGACGACGACCGCCGCGTTGCTGCCGGCGTTCGACGTTCCGCTGCCCATCGATCCGCAGAAGACCCTCACGGCGGTCGCGCAGTTTGCCGACATCCCCGTCTTCCTGGGTGTGCGCACCAGTCATCCGGCCAAGACCCTGGCGGAATTCACCACCTGGCTGAAGGAGCAACCCGGCACGGTGGCCTACGGGACGTCGAGCACCGGCGGCCTGCCGCACCTGTGGGGCGAATTGCTGAACCTGAAGGTGGACCGCAAGCTGGAGCACATTCCCTACAAGGCGGCCGCTGAAGCGTTGCGCGACGTCGTCGCCGGCCACGTGCCGGCGTTTGTCGACGTCACGACGCCGGTCGACCAGCAGGTGCGCTCGGGCACGATGCGGGGGCTGATCGTCGGAGCGCCCAAGCGCGTCGCCGCTGTCGCCGACGTGCCGACAGCCGCCGAACTGGGCATGCCGGATCTCGAAGCCGCCGTTTACTTCGGCGTGACGGCACCGGCCGGCACGCCGGCGGACATCATCGCGATCTACAATGCGGCCATCAACAACGCGCTGAAGGTCGAAGTCGTGCGCGAGCGGCTGCTGTCGCTGGGCTACATTCCCACGGGTGGGCCGGCGCAGGCCTATACCGAACGGCTGGCGAGCGAAACGGTGCGCTGGCGCAAGGTCATCAAGGAGGCCGGCATCAAGCCGCCAGTGTGATCTGTAGAATCCTCCCCAGCGAAGCTGGGGAGGTGCCCCGAAGGGGCGGAGGGGAGCCGTGGTGATCTCGGTAATCGAGACCACGTCGGCTCCCCCTCCGGCCTTCGGCCACCTCCCCCAACGGCGTTGGGGGAGGGAGAAAAGGGGAAACGATGGACGGCATAGTCAACGTCGATGACCTGCGGCGTGCGGCCAAGCGGCGGTTGCCCAAGATCGCCTTCGATTTCATCGAGGGCGGCGTCGAGGACGAGGATGGTCTGAACGTCAACGAGCAGGCCTTCCGCCAGCACCGTCTGGTGCCGCGCTACCTCGTTGACGTTTCCACGCGGGACCAGTCGGCAAGCCTCTTCGGCCGCACTTATGCCAGTCCTTTCGGCATCGCGCCGACCGGGCTGGCCAGCCTGTTCCGCCCCGGCGCCGACCTGATGCTGGCTGCGGCCGCACGCGATGCCAACGTTCCCTTTATCATGTCGGGCAGCAGCACGGCCTCGATCGAGGACCTGGCCAAGGTGGCGCCGGATCACGGCTGGTATCAGCTCTATGCGGCGCGGGACAAAAAGATCTCCGAGGACATGATCCGGCGCGCCGATGCAGCGGGTCTCTCCACGCTGGTGCTGACCGTCGACGTGCCGGTGCATTCCAATCGTGAACGCAACCAGCGCAATGGTTTCACGCGCCCGCTGAAACTCTCCTTGGGCACCAAGCTGGAGGCGCTGCGTCACCCGGGCTGGCTGGCGGGGTACCTGAAGCAGGGCACGCCGATGTTCTCCAACTGGGCGCCCTATGCCGAGAAAGGCGCCAGCGCCGACGCCGTCGCCGCGTTCGTCGCCACACAGACGGCAGCGCCGCTGACATGGCGCGACGTCGAGACGTTCCGTCGCCTGTGGCCGCGGACCTTTGTGATCAAGGGAATCATGCACAGCGATGATGCCGTTCGCGCCGCGTCGCTGGGTGTCGACGGGATCATGGTGTCCAACCACGGCGCCCGGCAGCTCGACCGGGCGCCCTCGCCGGTGGACGTGTTCCCGGCCATCCGGGATGCCGTCGGCGATCGCATGACCCTGATGCTGGATAGCGGCGTGCGCCGGGGCGTCGATGCGCTGATCGCGCTGTGCCTGGGGGCCAAGTTCGTGTTTGTCGGCCGCGCCACGCTCTATGGGGCTACCGTCGGCGGTCAGGCCGGTGTCACCAAGGCCATCAATATTTTGCGTCGCGAAATAGACCTCACCCTGGGACAAATCGGGTGCCCCAGCCTGGATCGGCTCGGTTCGGACTGCTTGCTGCACGAGCGTGAAGACGATTGGCAGCGCAACCGACGGTCTTAGCGGCCGAAGCTGAGGTGGTCGTCTGGCGGGCGTGAAATAGCCATGACTGCCAGACTGGACGAAACGCGACGATTTCACGTCTCGGCCGTCGCTGTTTTGCCAGTCGGCTGCGCGTGAACCACTACCGTCCCGTGCGTGGGACCCCGTCAGCGATACACCAAGGCCTTTTTATCATGTGCAAGACATTTTTCGTTGCGCCGGGTTTTGAAGCCGTCAATCGGGGCGTCTGGCACGGTGCCGGCCTGTTGCTCGCTATAGAAGAGGGGGAGAGTGTCGCGTTGTACGCCAGCGACAGTGCGGCCTCGAAAACCTGCGTCGGCACCTACCTGTATGCCCAACTCGATGCGTCGGTTCCGCCGGCCGGCCTCGTTCGCGATCATCGCAACGACCTGCCGGTCAGTCTCGCGACATTGGAGACCGAATCGGCCTGACGCGATGGTCATCGGCAATTGACGGCGGCCGCGGCGGCGCGCCGCGCGGCCAACGCCGTGCTGGAGTAGCGGCACGCCAGCGGCTATGAACCTGGCATGACCGGACCCGCCGGCCTCGATCTCAGCGACATCCATCACGCCTATGACGGCACCGCCGTGGTGCGTGACTTCGCGCTCACGGTGGCGCCCGGCGAGCTGGTGTGCCTGTTGGGGCCGTCAGGCTGCGGCAAGACGACAGTGTTGCGCCTGGTTGCCGGCCTGGAGCCGTTGCAGCGCGGTCGCATCATCGTTG
Source organism: Vineibacter sp. (assembly GCA_035279205.1). Taxonomy (GTDB): domain Bacteria; phylum Pseudomonadota; class Alphaproteobacteria; order Reyranellales; family Reyranellaceae; genus Vineibacter. Next base: position 5,594 of record DATEIF010000455.1, on the reverse strand, counting down.
CCGGCCGCGTGGTCGGCGAGCCGGGGCGCGACCTGCCGCCGGAGGCGCGCGGCGTCGGCTTCGTGTTCCAGGACGTGGCGTTGTTTCCTCATCTCGATATCGCCGGCAACGTCGGCTACGGCTTGCGCAAGGTTGCGTCCACGGCCAAGCGGACCCGTATCGAGGCGATGCTGCGACGGGTGCATCTGGACGGCTATGTCAACGCCTGGCCGCATCAGCTGTCCGGCGGCCAGCAGCAGCGCGTCGCCCTGGCGCGCGCCTTGGCGCCGTCGCCGCGCGCCATCCTGCTCGATGAGCCGTTCTCCGGACTCGACACGCGGCTGCGCTCGGCCGTGCGTGACGAGGCGCTGCATTTGTTGAAGTCGGATCAGGTCACGGCCCTGGTGGTAACGCACGATCCGGAAGAAGCCATGTTCATGGCCGATCGCATTGCCGTCATGCGTGACGGACGCCTCGAGCAGATCGGTGCGCCGGCCGAGATCTATACGCAGCCGGCCAGCGAATTCGTCGCCGAATTCATGGGCGAGGTGAATCGCATCGACAGCATGGTGCGCGACGGTGCCGTGCGCACGCCGTTCGGCATGCTGTCGGCGAACGGCCACGCTGACGGTCTGGCCGTCCATGTGCTGATCCGGCCAGAAGCCCTGAAGGTGGCGGGCGCCGAGCAGGGCATCGTGGCGGCGGCGCCGATTGGCGCACTGCCGGCGCGGGTACTGGCGGCCCGGTTGCTGGGCCGCACCAGCTGGGTGCATGTCTGCTTGCAGACCGACCCCACACATCGTCACGATGTTCCCGGCGGACCGGAGGCGCATAGCCATTGGCATGTACGGGTCCCTGGCCAGTTTCTGCCGGCCGAGGGCAGCGAGCTGCAAATCTCGCTGGATCCGCGACAGGCCTTCGTTTTTCCTGCGCCAGACCCCACATGAGGGGGGTGTCCGGCGCAACTCTGCGCGAGGCCGTGTTGCGGCACGGCGGGCGGTAGGCCATAAAACGGTTAACTTCCGGGCACAGGTCCGGCCATCGACAGGCAGGAGGCGGGCAATGGGTAGTTTCAGTATTTGGCATTGGCTGATCGTGCTGGCGGTCGTGCTGCTGCTGTTCGGCGGCCGCGGCAAGATCTCACAGCTCATGGGCGACTTCGGCAAAGGGCTGAGTGCCTTCAAGAAGGGCGTCTCGGGTGATCAGCAGGACCAGGCGGCGAGGAACGCGGCGCCGGGCGACGACGCCAAGCCGATCGGTCAGGGCGCGACGCATGATCCGGCTGCCACCGGATCCAAGGAACACGTGAAGACCTGAGCCGGTCCAGGGTCGCATCTTTCCCATGTTCGGTATCGACGCACCCGAGCTGCTCGTCATCGCCGCCGTGGCGTTGATCGTCATCGGCCCGAAAGAGCTGCCGGGCATGCTGCGCAACATCGGTCGCTGGATGGCGACGGCGCGTAACATGGCTGGTGAGTTCCGTGGGCACGTCGATGACATGATGCGCCAGGCCGAGCTGGATGAGCTGAAGAAGCAGGTCGAAGCCGGCACCAAGGATGCGGTGCTCGACCTGCAGGGCCTGGATCCGACGCGCGAGATCAAGGCTGCCATCAGCGAGGGCGCCAGTGATGTCGAGAAGGAGATGGCAGCCGCACGCGCCGCAGTCGATTCGTCGACCGCCGACGCGCTGCCGCCGCCGCCGGTCACGACCGCCGATCTTGCCCCGCCGGCCGAGCCGGTGACATCGGTGGCGCCAGTCGAGCCGGAGGTGGCCGCCGTGCCACCCGTCAGCGAGAACATCGCTTCGGCCACGCCCGAAGCATCGCCGTCAGAACCTGTCGTACCAACGCCCGCCAATCAGCCCGCGCCGCCGCCGCCCAAGGTCGCGGTCGGCTGAGAACCCCTCGCTCCGCGAAAGCGGGGAGAGGTGTCAAATGAATGGAGCTGTTCGTGCTCGAGCTGCGCCCCAATTGTGAATGCTGCGACAAGGATCTGCCCAACGGCGCGCCCGATGCGCTGATGTGCACATTTGAATGCACATTTTGTGCAACATGTGCCGAAACCCGGCTGGGTGGACGCTGTCCCAACTGCGGCGGCGATCTGGTGCGGCGGCCGACCCGGCCTGCGGCTCTGCTGACGAAGTTCCCGCCTTCGACCAAGCGGGTGACAAAGGCGCATGCCGCCTGCGTCCAGGCCGCCGAATAAAAGTACATACAGACTGAATATACCGGGTGCCGAGGGCATGGCACCCGCGACCGAAGCGCCGTTGCGCCGGGGGACCCCCGCGGCTATGGTCCGCGCCCTGTCACCCCCCGGTCCATGTCAAACCTTCGCTACATCAGCACCCGTCAGGGTTCGCGCACCCCTTTGGAACGGCTCACCTTTGAACAGGTGATGCTGGCCGGCCTGGCCCGCGACGGCGGCCTTTATGTGCCGGAGCAGTGGCCCGTCCTGTCGCCGGCCGAGATCGCAAGCCTGCGTGGCCTGCCCTATGCGGCGCTCGCCACCCGCATCATGGCCCCCTTCGTCGGCGATACGTTCGATGCCGCAACCTTCAGCCGCCTGGTGCGCGAAGCCTACGCATCGTTCGAGAGCACTGATGTTGCGCCCCTGAAGGCGCTGCCGGTCGATGGCCTGCACCTGCTGGAGCTGTTCCACGGCCCGACGCTGGCCTTCAAGGACGTGGCGCTGCAGCTGCTCGGCCGCATGCTCGATGCGCTGCTGACCCGATCGGGCCGGCGCGCCCGCATTGTGGGCGCGACATCGGGCGACACCGGCTCGGCCGCCATCGAAGCGGTGCGCGATCGCGCCGCCATCGACATTTTCATGCTGCACCCCCAGGGCCGCGTCAGTGAGGTGCAGCGCCGCCAGATGACGACGGTGCTGTCGCCCAACGTGCACAACATCGCCATCGAGGGCACGTTCGACGACTGCCAGGACCTGGCCAAGGCCTGCTTCAACGATCTGGCGTTCCGCGACCGGCACCATCTGACGGCGGTGAACTCGATCAACTTCGCGCGCGTGATGGCGCAGATCGTCTACTACTTTCACGCCGCCCTGCAGCTGGGGGCGCCCCAGCGGCCGGTCTCGTTCTGTGTGCCGACCGGCAATTTCGGCAACATCTATGCCGGCTACGCCGCGCGCGCGATGGGGCTGCCGATCGACCGGCTGGTGATCGCATCCAACAGCAACGACATCCTGACGCGCTTCATCGAGAGCGGCGAGCAGCGCATCACGGGTGTGACGCCGACCTTCTCGCCCAGCATGGACATCCAGGTGTCGAGCAACTTCGAACGCTATCTGTTCGACCTGTTCGACCGCGACGGCCAGGCGCTGGCGGCAGCCATGGAGCGCTTCCGTGCCATCGGCGCCATGGATGTCAGCGCGGCCCAACTCGCGCGCGCCAAAGCCGCCTTCGATGCCGGCCGGCTGGATGACGCCGGCACCTTGCGCGCCATCGCCGATGCTGAGCGCGAAACCGGCGAACTGCTCGATCCGCATACGGCCATAGGTTATGCCGTGGCGCGCCAGAAGCGCGGCGATCGCGCGGTGCCGATGGTCGTCCTCAGCACAGCGCATCCGGCCAAGTTCCCCGACGCCGTCAAGCAGGCGACCGGCGAGGCGCCCCCGATGCCGGCGCGTCTGGCGGAACTCGCCGCCCGGCCCGAGCGCTACGAAACCCTGCCCAACGACATCGGCGCGCTGAAGCGCCTGATGGATGACGCCGCGGTGTTCGCATGACCCTCCGTATCACGACCCTGGACAATGGCCTGCGCGTCGTCACCGACACGATGGACCATGTCGAGACCGTGGCATTGGGCATGTGGGTGGCGGCCGGCGCCCGGCATGAGCCGGCACCGCGCAACGGGCTGGCGCACCTGCTGGAGCATATGGCGTTCAAGGGCACCAAGCGGCGTACGGCGCGCGGCATTGCCGAGGAGATCGAGAACGTCGGTGGCAGCCTCAACGCCTTCACCGGCCGCGAGCTCACGGCCTACCATGCCGCCGTGCTGAAGGACGACGTGGCGCTGGCCATCGACCTGGTTGCCGACATCCTGCTCGACTCGACCTTCATCGAGGAGGAACTGCAGCGCGAGCGCGGTGTCGTGCTGCAGGAGATCGGCCAGGCCAACGACACGCCCGACGACGTCATCTTCGACAATTTCCAGGCGATCGCGTTTCCCGAGCAACCGCTGGGCCGGCCCGTGCTGGGCACCGAGGCGACGGTCAACGCCATCGCGCGCGACGATCTCTTCGACTGGCTGCGCAATCGCTATGTCGCCGAGCGCATGGTGCTGTCGGCCGCCGGCGCCATCGAGCACGACCGTTTTGTCGACTTGGCAAACAAGGCGTTCGGGCGGCTGCCGCGTTCCACGGGCGAGATCCTGCTGACGGCACCGGTCTTTTCCGGCGGCGAGCGGCGCGATACCGACGATCTCGAGCAGGCGCACCTGGTGATCGGCGGCGAAGCCTTCGGCTACCTCGACCCCGACCATCATGCGCTGGCCGTGTTCTCGACCTTGTTCGGGGGCGGCATGTCCTCGCGCCTGTTCCAACGCATCCGCGAGGACAGGGGCTTGGTCTACTCGATCTATTCGTTCAACGCCGCCTATCGCGACGGCGGCCTGTTCGGCATTTATGCCGGTACCGCCGGCGACAGCCTGCCCGAACTGGTGCCGATCGTATGTGAGGAGTTCCGCAAGGTCGTCGACGATGTCGACGAACCGGAGGTGGCCCGCGCCCGCGCCCAGCTCAAAGCCGGCACCCTGATGGCGCTGGAGTCGAGCCATTCGCGCTGCGAGCAGGCGGCGCGCCAGTTGCTGATCTACGGTCGCCCGATCCCCTACACGGAGACGGTGGCGCGCATCGAGGCGGTCGATACCGACGCCGTGCGCCGCGTTGCGCGCCGGCTGCTCGCCTCGTCGCCGGCGGTCTGCGCCCTGGGCCCGATCGCCAAGCTGGAAAGCTACGACGCCATCGCCCGGCGGCTGAGGGCCTGAAAACCCGGCCGTCGCCCCCGGCGTCTCATCCCTGGGCGTGAGAAAACCGCCGGGGTGGTGTATGGTGGGTGAAAATCTGGCGGGGTCCGCCCATCGATGTTCCGATTTTCAGATGTCCCGTTGGCGCTGATGTCGACGCCGCGCCTGCAAGGCGAGCGCGTCTTCCTGCGGGCGCCGGCTGCCGACGACTGGCGTGAATGGGCGGAATTGCGGGCTGCCAGCCGCGCCTACCTGACGCCATGGGAGCCGACCTGGGGCGAGGACGCCCTGACCCGCGACGCCTATCGCCGGCGCCTGCGCCACTACATGCAGGAATGGCGGGCCGGCGAAGGCTACACGTTCTTTATTTTCCGCAGCAATCCGCGTCAGCTGGTGGGTGGCATCTCGGTGTCCAACGTGCGCCGCGGCGTCGCGCAAAGCGCCAATGTCGGCTACTGGATGGGCCAGGCCCATGCCGGCCAGGGCATGATGACCGAGGCGCTGCGCGCCATGCTGCCCTTCATTTTCGACGAAGTCAGGCTGAACCGGCTGGAGGCGGCCTGCCTGCCGGCCAACGGGCCCAGCCGCGCCGTTCTGCGCAAGGTCGGCTTCCGCGAGGAGGGCATCGCGCGCCAC